>CBFDAD010000070.1:0-7379 GCA_965602705.1 uncultured bacterium | reverse complement strand
GACCGCGTACCTTGATTGGAGCCACGATGGCGGCTGTTTGGCCGTCGTCGCCCGCACTGACGACGGTGGTACCCGTATTGAGCGCCTCGTCAGTTTCGGGCAGAGGCTCTTCACCGGCCGCTTTCATGGACGGTCCGCGCGCGGCTACAGGGGCCATGGGTGTCAGCTGATATTCGTAGAAATCAGTCTCGCTTTGAGCAGTGTATTCGCGCCAGGTATCGCGTACGTATTGCTGCTGTACCGCCCGCACCTGGGCCAATGCTTCCTGGCTGGCTTCGTATAGACGCGCGTTGTCCAGGGCAACCGCAATCTGGTTGGCCAGGCTGCTCAAGACGGTCACGTCCTCTTCGTCAAAGGCGTTTTCTGCGGTGCTCTGCACGTCGAGCGCGCCGATGACCTGCCCCCGGGCAATCAGGGGCAGTGCAATCTCGGAGTGGGTGTCAGGCAAGTCGGGGTTATCAAAATAAATCACGTCAGCGCCCACGTTGAGGGCGACGCGTGGTTTACCCGTTTGGGTGACATAGCCAACGATGCCTCGCGCCCCTACCTCCAGCCGGTGACCGCGTTCCAGCATGCGCTGCCCACCCGTGCTGTTGGCGGCCTGGAGTTCGGCCCACTGACCTGTTTCATCCAGCAGGAAGACACCGGTGTGATAGTGGCCGAAAGCATCGGAAATGAGATGGACCACTTGCGTGAGCAGTTCCTCGGGGTCGAGCAACGCGGCGACCGAGTGCGCGATTTGGGCCGAGGCCTCGAGTTGCGCAGCCCGTCGTTCGTACTGCTGGCTGCTTTCCTCCAATTCCTCGGTTCGCTGGCTCAATTCGGCGCTGTGTGTCTCTAGACTGGTGATGAGATCATTCAGTTGGGCAATCATAGTTTCGAAGGCGCGGGATAGAGCACCGATTTCATCACGCCGCTCCGGCAGACGAAGCGGGCTCAAGTCGCCGGCCGCGGCGCGAGTGGCTGCGTCGACTAGCTGGTGGATAGGTTGAGAAACTTGCTGGCTAAGATGCGAGGCGCCGATGGCAGCTAGCGCTCCGACACCTAGCAGGGCCAATATCAGTTGGATGCGCGCTGTTGTCTGAGTGTTAGCCAGTTCAGACTTGGTCTCGACAATGGGATAGGAGAATTCGTCGATGTAAGTTGTGGCGGCTACTAGAAGGCCTGTACCTTCTATCGGGACGATGCTCATATACTTGGCCCGGATCTGTCCCTCGGCCTCTTCCCAATCATAGTAGCCTGCAGACGGAGAGCCGCCCAGCGAGGCTTCCATGATGGCCCAGAATTCCGGCAACTCAGCGGCAAGCGTGCTCATATCCATCCCTACGATGGCGGGGTTGACGTGAAAATGGGTGGTCCCCTCCTCGTCGAATACGGCAGTGTAACCGGTTTGGCCCACGGGTTGAACCGCAATTTGAGCCAAGGTGGTGTCGCTTTCCAGTTCGGCGGTATCCGTCAAATCAATTTCGGGGTGCATGCTGGCATACAGCTCGATCTGTCGGGCTGTGGCGTCGGCGGCTTTAAGGTTTGAGGTTTCTCCTGCCTCGGTGAGAGCCTGTTCACTCTGTTCAATGGCAAGCGCACCCGCTCTGTGCAGAGTGTACATGCTCCAGACACCTCCGAGGAGCAAGGGTACTGTCGCTGCCAGGATGAGGATTATTCTCAGACGCAAGCTGATACTCATA
The DNA here is from genome assembly GCA_965602705.1 of uncultured bacterium. Taxonomy (GTDB): domain Bacteria; phylum Chloroflexota; class Anaerolineae; order S140-20; family S140-20; genus CBFDAD01. The sequence goes on along the minus strand of CBFDAD010000070.1, from coordinate 5,694 downwards.
GCGTCCTCCCAAGGTAGAGCTCAGGACTCTGTAGTATCTTTGTGACCATCATCATCTAGTGTCCTCGTGTAAAATTTGACGAATCCGCGTGCGCCGCCCAGTGCTTTGACCAGTTCTTCGCTAGCCGTCTCGGCGATGGTTGCAATGTTGGGGGCTGCGCGGACCTTTTCGGTGATCTCACGCGCGATTCGCTCGCGTTGGGCGCGACGTTGGGTTTCTTGATACAGGCGCGCGCTTTCCAGGGCCTGTTCAAAGTTCTCGATCAGCGTCTCTAGCAGTTCGGTCTCCTCTGCCGTCCATTGACCCGCGTCGCGGGGTTTGCGGGCGTTGACCATGCCGATGATTCCCTCGCGCACCTTCACGGGTCGCACCAGCGTCGCCCCGTTGCTATCATCGGCATTGGCTTGGGCGACTTTATCTGCTGATAGCTGGTCGGGAGCCGTGATGGGCGCGATTCCGTTAATATCGCGCAGGAACCCTATTCTAGGCTCGGCTTGGAGCAAGCGCGCCCAGGCTTCGCGGGTAATCTGCCCGTACGCACGTTGCGTTGCTTCCAGCGCCGTCTCGCTGGCGGCAAACAAACGGGCGTTGTCCAAAGCGACTGCCACCTGATCGGCCATGGTTTGCAGGGCGGTGAGCAGGTCTTGGTCAAAAGCCTCGGGCCGGTCGCTCTGCACGGTGAGTGCACCCAGCACCTGGCCGCGGGAGCGCAGGGGGATGGCTGCCTCGGAGCGGGTATGCGGCAACTCGGGCGTGTTGAGACGCACGGCATCGGTCTCGGCGCGTGATGCGATGCGTACCTGGGCGTGGGCGATGCTCCAACCGATCATGCCTTCGCCGATTTTGATGCGGTGACCACGGGCCAGCATGGCCTTACCTGCCTCACCGGTGCCTGCCTGCAAAATGGCCCATTCCTGGTCTTCGTCCACTTGGAACAAGCCCGCATAGTAAAGGTTGAACCGTTCGCGGATGAGCTGGACCACTTGCTGTATGAGGCGTTCGGTCTCCAAGATTGAGCTGGCGGCACGGGACACCTCGGCCGAGGCCTCCAGGTAGGCCGAACGCTGCTCTAGGTCACGGGTGCGCTCAGCCACACGTTGTTCCAGGCCACTGATGAGCTCGCGCAATTGAGCCGTCATACGATTGAAGGAACGCGCGAGTTCGCCGATTTCGTCTTCTCGTCTCACGGGCACCGTTAGGTCCAGGTCGCCGGAAGCGATCTGCGTGGCTGTTGTCGCCAGTTCGGCCAGCGGGGTAGCGATGTTGCGGGTTACCAACAGTCCGGCCAAAAGAGCCAGCAGCACGGCAGCGGCAGCCACGCCTCCGTTGAGGTACACAGCGGTTCGGGCCGCGCTCAGGGCTTCAGAGCGGTCTTGCTCGGCCACCAGCACTAGCTGAAGTTCTGGCAGCCATTTGTAGACCCCAATGACGGACACATCACGATAGCCATCGTAGGAGCCAGTGCCACCCCTCAGGTTTCGTAGTGTCTCGTTGACGCCTGTGGTACGCACAGTAGTCTCTCCTGCGACGTAGCCCTCATCCTCAAATCGCGACGGGGTCAACAAGACGTTGTTGGAGCTGACCAGATAAGTCTCGCCTGAGTTGCCCAGTCCGGCTCGCTCCAGCATAACGCTGTTCAATTCGTCCGGGGTGGCACGGCCTACCAGTAGGCCTTGGGTGTCATTCGTTTCTTCATCAGTGATAGGGCGCGCCACGAACACGGACGTTCGATCAAGTGATAAGGAGACTCCAGGCGGTTGCACAAAGAACCCTTTTAACCCTTCCTGGAAAAGGGTTTCGTTCTCGTAGATTCTTCCCTGCCGCGTGGCGTCGGTGGAAAAGACGACCTCACCATTCAGATCCACCACAAACAACTCGTCAAAACGATTGGTCAGGCTGAGCGTCTCCAAAAATCGTTTTTCTATTATTCTGTAGGATGTCTCAAGAAATGAATAATCTTTCATTGATGCTTGTAATAGAAAAAACAGATGCAAGTTTACATCCTCGGCAATCAATGCCGTGCTTAGGTCGACCTGGAGATTGTCCAACCAGGTTTGTATCTTGGCTTCTTTGAGCGTCGCCACTGATTCAAACTGAGCGATTACGTGCTGTTCTGCATTGCTAGCGCCCTGGATGGCCGCAATGGCGCCATTCGCCGCCACGGGCAGTACCACCAGCGCCACAAAGATGATCAGCAAACGGTTGCGAATCGTATTCAGGCGGGAAAAACGGGGGGATATGGGCTGTTCAGGCATAGCTGCCTCCGTTTTGTGCTGGCCCGGTTGTGTTTAACATCATCTTAGTTGCTCCAACATGGTTTCAGGCGTGTTTCCATCTCCGGAATTCTCCAAGGTGTCGGATGAAAGGTGGATGGAAAGCTCGTCTAGTCTCAGCGCCTGGTATATATCATCTACGGCAGTCTGTAGCACCGTTTCGATGTCCAGCGTCTCGCGCATATGGGTGCTCACTTCGCCCGTCAACTGCTCGATGGCGGCGCGACGCCGGGTGTCCTGGTAGAGGCGAGCGCTGTCGAGCGCCAGTGCTAGCTGCTCGGTGATATCTTCTACAAGGGCGACCTCTTGAGGTGTCCATTCGCCGTCCGAACCTGGTTTGTAGGTGTCTAGCACGCCAATCACCTCGTCGCCTATTTTGATGGGCACAGCCAATGCGTTGCGTTTTGCACGTGCGTCTTTATCTCGAATCGTCTGGCCTTCCTGCAGTGCCCGTTCCATCTCGGGACGCCACGCCTCGGCCTCCTGGGCGCTGGTGACACCGTGCTGGTCGCTGCGGAAGCTCAAGTCGCGTCGCGCGCGTAGCACTTCCGCCCAGGCTCGATGGGTCAAAACGCCGTAGGCGCGTCGCGCTGCGTCCAGGGCGGTCTGTTTTTCGGCGAACAGGCTCGCGTTGTTGAGGGCCACCGCCACCTGGTCGGCCATGGTCTGTAGGGCGGCGATGGCAGTCTGATCAAAGGCGTTGGGCCGGTCGCTTTGCACCGTCAATGCGCCGAGCACCTGGCCGCGGGAGCGCAGGGGGATAGCCGCTTCGGAGCGGGTGTCAGGTAGCTCGGCTGTCGCCAGGCGGACGGCGTCCTGGTCGGCTTGTAGCGAGATCCGCGCCTCACCGTTGGCGATGCTCCAGCCGATCATGCCCTCACCAATTCTGATGCGGTGGCCGCGCGTCAGCATAGCTTGGCCTGCCTCGCCGGTGCCAGCCCGTAATATGGCCCATTCATCGCTTTCGTCCCACAGGAAAAGACCTACATAGTACAGTTCAAACTGTTTACGGATCAAATCGACCACCTGACGAAACAACTGGTCGGGTTCCAGGATCGAACTAACGGCGCGGCTGACCTCGGTCGAGGCCTCCAGATAGGCTGAACGGTGCGCCAGCGCCCGGGTGCGGTCGGCCACCTGCTGCTCAAGACTACCGATGAGTTCACGTAGCTGCACCGTCATGCTGTTAAAAGCCTGGGCCAGGACGCCAATTTCGTCCTCGCTCTCTACCGGTGCGGTGCGCGTCAAGTCGCCAGCGGTAATGGCGGTCGCCGTTTCAGTCAGTGATGCGACGGGCTGGAACGTCTGGCGGATGATTAGCCAGGCCAAGAAAGATAGCATCCCCGTGCCGAAAAAAATGGCGGCCCAGGTGATCTGATCGAGTCGCCTCAGACTACTCAGAAACTCGCTCCCCTGCTGTTGAACGATGACCCCCCAGCCATTCTCCAGTACGTCAACGTGGGCTCGCCAGCTTTGTCCTTGATCGTCGGTAAAGGTTATCGGTCCTCGCGCCCCTCCTCGCAGGTCGAAGACGGGCGGATAGGTGTTAAAGTCCTGCAGTTGGGCAGAGATCGTTGGATCAGGATGCGCTACCACGCGGTTTTGGGCGTCCACGACGTAAGCGAAACCGGTCTCTCCTACCCGGGCAGCTTGGGCTGCTTCAGCGACGTCAGTCAGGCGGCTGGCGAACATCGCCACACCGACGATGGTGCCTAGCTCACGTTTGATCGGCACGGACGCCACCAGGGCCGGTTGGTCCGTTGTGCGGCCAGTCGCCACGACGTCAAACGTCAAGGGTGCGCCGTTCCTGGCGCCGATTTGCCACAACCTGTCACTGTAGTCTTGGTTTGGCAGATCGTCGCTCCGAGCCACGTTAAAGCCGTCCCGATCGGTGGTGCTCACCAGGTACATATGGGGATAGGCCGCGGTCATCGCCTCCAGGAATGGCTTTTGCCGTTCGGGATCCATACCGACGATATCGGGAAGGGAGGCAAGTTGTCCTAAAGCTTTGGCGTTCAGGTCCAGCCACACCCCCACGTTGGCAGCCAGGGCCTGATTGGTCGCGCTCAGTTTTTCGGTGGCGTTCCGGGTGATCAACTCTGCTGCACGTGTGTTCACCAGCGTCACCACTGCAATAATCAGGGGGAGCGTGATCCCCAGTATGAGAGCGGTCAGGCGAGCTTGTAACCGGCCTCGTTGTAGACGTCGTTCCGAGATCATTTGCTGGAAAGCGACATAGGCGTAGGCTACGACGAAGATGAGACCCATGACAACCGCCGTCACTTCGGGGCTTAGCAGGTTGCGCAGCGCAAACAGGACGACGATGGCGGCAACTTGCGCTCCCAGGAGCAACTGTGCCGTCCGGCGGGTCAGCGGCTTTGCCTTTTTGTCGCGCAGGGCGACGTACAGCAACGGGACAATCGCGATAATCGGTATCAGGTAGATGTTCAGCACCCTGATGAGCGGGGACAAATTGCCGCCGGTAAACTCGGCCCGTGCTACATAGCCACCGGCGTAGGACGCAGCGTCGAGACCCGTGTACCACAATCGTGTGCCTAGGCTGACGTCCACCAGGGTCAACAGGGCCGGCAGAAAGGTCACGCTGTACAATATCCGCCAGAGCCAGCGCCACTGGTCGTGTAGCCATTGGGGTTTCAGCAGGACGATGGCGACGATTAGCAGCCCTGGCTGCATAGCAGGGGTCGTGGCCGCCAGGATACGTGTTGGCAAAGCGGCCTGGGTCGCGTCGGTCGCACCTATTAATAGACCCAGGGCAAAGTTGTTGGCCGCAAGGAGCACCAGCAAGGCGCTCACGTGGCGGTTCGCTGTGTGCCAGGCGTTGAGCAACAGGATGTACAGCGCCAGGATGAACTCGGTCAGGGCCAGGAACCAGGCGATGAGTTGTAGCGTCTGGTTTGTAGAGGATAGGTTCACCGTCGCACCTCCTCGTTTTGGTGATTACTGTCTCCGCCGGTATGTGCTGGCAGAGGCGGCTCACCCAGGTGAATCACGACCTCTGGCAGTCCCAGGGCCTGGCGTACTTCTTGGGCGGCGGTCTGGAGCACGGTCTCAATGTCCAACGTCTCGCGTATGCGGGCTGTTACCGCGCTAACCAACTGTTCTTGGGCCGCACGCCGTTGTGTGCTCTCGTACAGGCGGGCGCTGTCCAGAGCCAAGCCCAGTTGATCGATTAACGTTTCCAACACTGTGAGCTCTTCGGGCGTCCACGCCTCGCTGGTTTCGCCCTTGCGAAAACTCAATACGCCGACCACTTGATCCCGCACTTTTAGCGGCAGGGTCACCTCCCCGGCGGGGCCAGCGCTGTGTACGTGTTGATCCATCTGTGCAGCCTGGGACATGTCCGGCTGCCAGTCACCCTCGACCGGAGTGATCGATCCATGCGCGAAGCGGTAGCCCCAAT
>CBFDAD010000069.1:0-7444 GCA_965602705.1 uncultured bacterium | reverse complement strand
GGCCGCTTTGACACAGCGCTGATGCGTGCTGGCGGCGGCCAAATCGTCGCCAAGGGCGGCGCCGAGGGATATCAGGGGGTGGGGATACTGCCCGCAGTCGTGCCCAACCGCCCGCCGGCCATCCGGCGCGGTGTGGCGCTGGGACTGGCGCTCAAGATCCAGGACGGCAATGGCCGGCGCGGCACGCCACCGGCGACGCTGGAGGCGCTGCGTCAGCTAGGGGTGCTGGATAATCTGCGCGCTGGCGCGTCAGCGGAGCTGGACGAATTTGGCCCACGCCCGCTGTACAACTATCGGCAGATCCCGGTGGGTGCCTTGTCCGCGGCTTTCGAGCTGACCTTCCGGGGATCTGGCGATCCCCGGGGAGCACAGCCGACCTTGTCTACGCTGGAGCCAAATCCATCTGCTCTGCCTGGATCATCAGATCCAGGCTCAGACCGGGGATCTGGCGATCTCCAGGGAGCAGCGCTGACCTTATCTACGCTGGAGCCAAATCCATCTGCTCCGCCTGGATCGTCAGATCCAGGCTCAGACCGGGGATCTGGCGATCCCCGGGGAGCACATGTGACCTTCCGGGGATCGTCAGATCCCCAGGGAGCAGCGCTGACCTTATCTACTCTGGAGCCGACACTATGACGGGAAAACATCCTCCAATTACCGGCGGCCGCACGTTGGCCGATGAGATGCGCGACGACCTGGCCCAATGCGAGGATCGGGTGGTTCAAATCGGCGCAGGGGCTGACGGATTGGCGCTGTTGCGGTTGATCGACCGCGTCGCGGACGATTTAGAACGGCTGGAGGCGCGCGGCGTTGACCTGCGAGCAGAGCGCGCGCGACTGGAGCACGTTCTAGGGCAACTGGAGCGCCGCAAAAGAAAATTGGTCGCCGAGATGGGGGGGGCGCTGGCCGCGGGACGACCGGCAGAGGCACGCTGGTGGTGGCACCTGGACGAACGCGTCGCCGCCGACCGCCGCCGCTCATTAAAGCGGGTGGCGACGGTCACGCTAGCGGGGCTGGTCCTACTGGCACTGGTTTATGTGCTCTATGATCGCTTTATTGCCCCGCCACCGCATATCCGCCAGGCGTCCGCGCACTATTTCGACGGCGAACAGACCGCCAGCGAGGGGGACCTGCCAGGAGCTATCGAGCAATTTGAAGCGGCCGTCACGCTAGACCCAGAACGCAGCGACGCCTACGTATGGCTGGGTGTGCTGTACGAAGCGACGGGCGACGTCGATCGCGCCGAGATCAACTTTGAACGCGCGCGGGCCTTTTTAAAAGATGACGACGGTGGTGAGACGTACTTTTTGTTCCAGCGCGGCGCCCTTTATCTGGCCTTTAATGACATCGACGCCGCCGAGCAAGACGCCATGACGGCTATCGAAGCGGCCCCGGACCGTCCGGAGGGATTTTTCCTGCTGGGCAACGTGGCCGAGCGGGTCGGCGACCTGCAAATGGCAGCGGCTGCCTTTCAGCAAACGGCCGCGTTAGCGGAGGCCGCCGGCGAAGATGCTTTGCGAGCCACCGCCCTGATGCGCTTTGCCACGCTCAGCGAAATGCTCATGACGATGCCGGAACAAAAGGACTGACAGCCGCTGGGTGCCACTTTGCCCGCGCAGGACCTGAGAGGAGGTCAGATGGACATTGAACGGGTCAGAGCGGTCAAGGCCGCTCACGAACAGAGTTTGTTAGCCAAAGCCAATGTGGTTGGCGTGGGCGTGGGCTTTCGCCGGCGCGGGCAGGAGCTTACGGACGAGATATGTATCGTCGTGTCGGTGCGCGAAAAAGTGCCGTCCGAGCAACTGTCACCCACTGACCGCATACCGGATTGCATAGACGGCGTGCCTGTAGACGTGCAGGCCACCGGTGAGTTTCGGGCATTCTAATAAGGAGCCGGCAAATGAACCTGATAGAGCAAATTGTCAAGGCCCAGACAGCCAGGGCAGCCTACGTGGTTTCACTGCTATCCAAGCAAAACGTGGTCGCCTGCGGCGTAGGATACAAGATCAGCCAGGGCCAGGTCACCGACGAACCGAGCGTGATCGTCTCGGTGACCCGCAAGCTGCCGGTGGCGCAACTGGCAGCCCAGGACATGGTGCCTGATGACCTGGACGGCGTGCCTACCGACGTGCTGGAGACCGGGGTCATACGCGCTTTCCAGACGTCCCATCCAGAGCAAGCACCCGCTCCAACTCCGGCGGCGGCGCAGGGTGGGCACCGCGATCGCTGGCGCCCAACCGCCCCACCGGGGGTCAGCATCGGCCATAAAGACATCACAGCGGGTACCTTTGGTTGCCTGGTACGGCGGGGAGACCAGCGGTTCATCCTGAGCAATAACCACGTGCTGGCCAACAGCAACGCCGGCCGCCCTGGCGACGCCATCTTACAGCCGGGTCGCACCGACGGTGGCACAGACGCCGATAAAATCGCCGAACTGGCTGACTATGTGGCCATTGATTTCGGCGACGGTCCAGCGGGTTGCGGCGCGTCGCTGGCGCGGCTGAGCAACGCGATCTCCCTCCTCGTGGGCGGCCAAACGCCCGCCGCACCGCAGGCCGGCGAAAACGAGGTGGACGCGGCCCTGGCGCGTCCACTCTCAGACGACCTGGTCAGCGCCGATATCCTGGAGATTGGCGTACCGGCAGGCGTGGCCCAGGCGACGTTGGGAACCGCGCTGCAAAAGTCAGGGCGCACGACCGGCTACACCACCGGTCACGTCATCCAAATTGACGTGACCGCACAGGTGGCTTACGGCAGCCGTACCGCGCTGTTTGTGAATCAACTTATGGCCGATGGGATGAGCCAGCCCGGAGATTCGGGGTCGGCCGTGCTGGACATGGAACGCAACGTGGTCGGCTTGCTCTTTGCCGGCTCCGATAGCACGACGATCCTTAACCCGATTCACTCGGTCCTCAATGCACTCGACATTCAGGTCGTGACATAGTTCATCGAGGCAGTGGCGTGTTTAGAAATAAGCAACCGGCCGATTACGACCAGGCGCGAGCACGGATGGTCCAGGAGCAACTGCTATCGCGAGGCATCTCCCAAGAGCGGGTTCTACGAGTGATGCGTGAGGTTCCGCGACACCTGTTTGTGCCCGAAGCGCAACGCCCGTATGCCTACAGCGATCGCCCGCTTCCTATAGGCTACGAACAAACCATCTCCCAACCCTTTATCGTGGCCTTTATGACGGCTGCGCTGGACCTAACCGGGGGGGAAACCGTGTTGGAGATCGGCACTGGTTCGGGTTATCAGACCGCTATTCTGAGCCAGTTAGCGTGCCGGGTAATCAGCATCGAATGTATAGCCGAGCTGGCAGATACAGCCAGGGCCCGACTGGGGGACCTGGGCTACGACAACGTTAAAGTCATCCTCGGTGATGGTAGCCTGGGCCATCCAGATGAGGCTCCCTTTGACGCCATCATGCTCACCGCAGCGGCGCCCGCGGTGCCGCAACCTTTGAGCCAACAGTTGTCCAACGGTGGGCGCCTGGTTGGTCCCGTGGGAGCGCGCTACGATCAAATCCTGGTCCGATTGCGGCGTCGTGGCGACACGTGGGAGCGAGAGACGTTGGGTCCGGTCATTTTTGTGCCTTTGGTAGGGAAGCATGGCTGGTAAGCAAAACCCGCCCGTGCGGCGGTCGACCAGCTTTTTACGGGGTAGGAGGGGAAATCGTGCCAACGACTGAGAGTCAAAAAGTGGTGGTGTATGTCGAGGACGAAGCCGAACTGGTAGATCTCTTGCGTTTGATCCTCAAGGAGGAACAAGTCATCCTCAAGCATTCATTGAACGGGCGCGAGGGTCTGGAACTCATACGCCAGGTCAAGCCGGACCTGGTCATACTAGACTTGATGTTACCAGAACTGGGCGGCTGGGAAATCTTTGAGATCATGCAAGAGGACGAATCGCTGAAAAATATCCCCGTCGTCGTCATCACCGTGCGCACTGAGGGCCGGGAAGGCGTGTGGCCCCAGGTCCAACAGTTAGCGGGCTACCTGGTCAAGCCATTCGCCATCCAGGAGTTGCGAGAGGTGATCCACAAAGCGTTAGTAGCGCCCTCGGACTAACGGTCTCAGCCTTGAGACAGCTTGTGGACGCTGTCGGCGACCAGGGCGGGCGTCAATAAAACGTCGGTCCGATCCAATTGTGTTGCCGCTTGCAGAATGCGCCGGGGTATGGCCTCGCGACGGTCGGAATAGCGATGAACTGCGTTCACAAAGGCTTCGGTGGGCATACGATCGGGGTGCAATCCCTCGGCTGCGGCGCGATCCCAGTTCTTTTGCAAGACGGCTTCGAGCTTCTGTACAATCGTCCTTGGCTCCTGGGCTCGCGGGGTGTCAGGAGACGCGGCCGTGGTGCCGGACCTCCGGCTTGCCGGGGTGGTCGGGCGGCGCTTTGACCGTGACGCCCGGCGGCTCTCTTGCTCCTGTCGCTGCTGGACTTTAACGACCACTTTCTCCAGCGACAGGCTCTTGGACGATATCTTTTGCATCGCGGCCAATATTTCGTCGTGGGACACCGGCGCGCCGACGCGCTCCTGGACGCGCTGCGCGAATTCGGCCGCCATCGATTCGGTTGAGTGCAGAACCGCGGCTATCTCTTTGGTCGTGTCTTTCATGATCCCCCCCTCTGGTCGGTGATTTCAGATGATGATTATAACCGCTTTTGTCGGCTCTGTCTATGCGGAACCGCATGAGGTTAGCATAAACCACGACCTGCTGGACAACGCGCTGCCCAGCAAAGACACAGCGCGGCTCAGCCTACTGGCGTTGGGCGTCATCGGCATTCCCGTGCTGGTCGGGTTGATCGGGGTGGCCCATATCGGCGCGGGCATCATCTACGACCTGCGCGGAGGTCTTTGTCAGAGAAGGACAGATGTACTATAATAACACAGAATAAAACTTTCAGAGCCAACGCATTCCGAGCCCACGCTCGAGATTGCTGGCTGGTCTCTCACCTGACGAGTGACGCCAGGTCGTCTTGGCCTTGTTGCATCACGTATCGAAAGAAAAACAAGGAGAAGAGTTATGAACACGAGTTCAATTGCCCTGCAGCCGAACCTTGTCGAACGAGTTCGCCAAATGACCAAGAGCGAAGAAGCTACCGTTGAAGAATTCGTAAACCAAGCAGTACGAGAACGTCTTGAACAGTTGGAAAATCAGAAACTAAAGGCCGAGGCCCAGGCCTTTGAGCGGATGCATCCCCAATTAGCCAAGCAGTACCTTGGGCAGTTCGTTGCCATCCACGAGGGTCAAGTCGTGGATACGGATGTTGATTTTGAGACACTATTCCTGCGCTTACAGAAGCGCTTAGGAGACGTTCCAGTTTTAATCCGCCCGGTGAGTACCAAACTGACACTGGAGCTGCGCGCTCCCAGTCCCCGTCTGGAACAGAATGCAAAATGAGCCACTATCCTTATAGCAGCGAATACATGCCAGCAGCGCCGGTGACGGAGATCAGGCTGGGTGCGCCAGGAATGGAGCCAAGTTCGATTCTCCTGGAAGCTTTTATCGACACCGGCGCGGACGCCACGCTGGTCCCTATGACACACCTGAGGCAAGTCGGAGCCAAAAAGGTTGACCAAGCAGCATTGCGTAGTCAGTGGGGAGAACGGCGGGCGGTGACGCTTTATGCAGTGGCGCTGGAAATCAATCAATATCACTTTGCCGCCATACGGGTTGTCGGTGATGAGAGCAGCGACGAGGTAATATTGGGGCGCAACGTGTTGAATCGCCTGCGGCTGCTGCTAGACGGTCCGGCAGGCATGGTCGAGATACTCGATGCCCTACCATGACGTCACCTCTCTCGACAACCTGTGTTCGACAGCCCAATCGGCAAGGCAGTGCTCCAATCCTCGTTAGTGCCGCATATTTCCGCATGCGGAGTTGGCTCACCTCAAGATAGGAGAGAAACAGTAAATGGGTTTTCACGGTGGTGGGTGGTGGGCTTTTATTCGTTACGACGAAGAGCGAGATCGACCGGAAGTCAGTCGGGCGCTATTGCGACGGGTGGCTGCCTATGCGCGGCCCTATTGGGGAGGGGCGGCCTTGCTGGTAGGATTGATCGTCCTGACCTCGTTGCTCAACCTGATCCCCCCGTTGCTCTACCGGGACTTGTTGGACAACGCCTTGCCCAGCGGCGACACGGGGCGCCTGAACCTGCTGGCGCTGGGTGTCATCGGCATTCCCATCCTGGTGGGGCTGGTCGGCGTGGCCCAGCGCTATCTCAGCGCCAGCATCGGCGAGGGCATCATCTACGACTTGCGCCGGGCGCTCTATGCCCATATGCAAAGGATGAGCCTACGCTTCTTTACGAACACGCGGACGGGAGAAATGATGTCACGGCTGAACAACGACGTGATCGGCGCACAACGGGCCGTGACAGGCACGCTGGTCAACATCATCACCAATCTCATTTCGCTGGTCAGCGTGCTGGCGATCATGATCTCGCTGGAGTGGCGCTTGACACTGCTGGGGGTCACCATCCTGCCGTTGTTTATCTTGCCAGCGCGACGGGTGGGACGCGTGCTGCGACGCATTGCACGCCAGGGGATGGAACACAACGCCGAGATGAACGCCATGATGAACGAGACACTCAACGTCAGCGGTGCGCTGTTGGTCAAGATTTTCGGCCGAGGACGCGATGAGGTGGGTGAATTCACGGGACGGGCGACAAAGGTGCGCGATATCGGTGTGCAGCAGGCACTGGTTGGCCGCTGGTTCTTCATGGGGCTGAGCCTGGCCGGGGCGCTGGGCACGGCGCTGGTCTTTTGGATCGGCGGGCATCTGGTGCTGCGTGGCACCTTTACCGTCGGCACCATCATCGCCTTTGGCACCTACCTGACCCAACTCTACGGCCCGCTGGCCGCACTGACCAACGCCCGCGTCGAATTCGCCACCAGCATGGTCAGCTTTGAGCGGGTTTTTGAGGTGATCGACCTGGCGGTGGAGATCAAGGATCGACCAGGCGCGCTAGCTTTGGCGCGCGCCCGGGGGCGTGTGCGTTTTGAGGGGGTTTCGTTCAGCTATCTCGACGACGGCGCGGACGGCGCGACCGAAGTTGGATTGGAAGACGTGCCACGCTTTGGTTGGGGACGGCACGTCGCTCCTGCAACGCCCAAGCGTGGCGATGGCAAGAGCGCCAGCTCCCCCCAGGATGCGCCGGACGAGCCACGTTGGGCGCTGCGCGAGGTGAGCTTTGAGATGCAGCCGGGACAACTGGTGGCGCTGGTCGGTCCCAGCGGCGCGGGCAAGACCACCATCACCTACCTGCTGCCGCGCTTGTACGACCCTACCCAGGGGCGCATCACGCTGGACGACCACGACCTGCGCGACCTCCAACTGGCCTCCCTGGCCGCCAACATCGGCATGGTCACCCAGGAGACCTACCTGTTCCACGACAGCGTGCGCGCCAACCTGCTCTACGCCAGGCCCGGCGCAACCCA
>CBFDAD010000068.1:0-7463 GCA_965602705.1 uncultured bacterium | reverse complement strand
TGCGGTCGTTCTCCGCCGCCAGCGTGAAGCGCCAGGTCAGCACCTGGCCCCGTGGCCAACGATGCAGCCCGCGCAGCCGCCACAAACAGGGGAGCAGCGCCGGTAGGGAGCGATATAGCGTCGCTGCGATCAGAGGCAGATCGAACCTGACGTGCGTGCTATCATAACACTGGGCCCGGTAAGCGCTCGAGTCGAAGGCGTCGCCGTCGCGGGCCACGGCGATTTGCGCGCCGTCTACCCCCTGCCGGCGCAACGCCTGCGCCACTTTTGCCGAACAGTACACCGTCGCGCCGGTCTGGTTAGCGATCTGCGGCACGTCGGCTGCGTGGTCAAAGTGACCGTGCGAGAGATAAATCTCGTCGGCCTGGGTCACGTCCTGCGGACCGATGGGCAGCGCCGGGCAAGCCGCCGTGATGCGGCTCAGATACGGATCGATCAGGAAGACCCGCTCGCATGTCTCGATGCGAAATCCGGCCGTGCCATACCAGGTCAGTCGCATGCGTGCCGCTACAACTCCCCCCGAAACGCCCGGTCCAGCACCGACGGCAGCAGCGCGTCCAACTCCGCCTGGGTGGCGCCCTGCAAGGCACTGCGTTCGTCCACCTGGGCCTGCAGATCGTCCAGGCAGGCGACGTTTCTCAGTCGAGTCTCTAACGCAATGCCGCAGGCGTGAGGCGTGTCCTGATGACGAGTTGTCATTGCGCAGCCATTGGCAGCGCCCCGTGCCGTTCTATTCCTGTCCGGCAGCGATGCCACTGGCGATGGCGGCGGCTTGGGCCTTTAACTGCTCAGTTGTGTCTACTGCCTGCTGTGCCTGGCGCAGCCGGCCCATCTGATCGTGCCAGAAGGAGGAACCGGCGCTGGCGCCCAACCCGCTCAGGGCCAGTCCGGCGATGTTGTACCAGAGCGAGTCGCTGCCGCCCAGCAAATGGGCGATGGTGTCAGGGATGACAGGGCCGAGCAGGTCAAGGGAGTTGATCTGTAGGATCACCGCCCAGGCAATGCCGATGGCCAGCGACCAGAAACGGATCCAGGCCAGGCGGTTGTTAGTTAGCGCCTGGTAGCGGGCTTGGAGATCGTGCATGACGCTGGCCACGTTGTCGGGTGTCAGGTGGCCATATTTCTCTAGAATTGGTTTGGCCTGACGACGTATTTCGGCCAGGCAAGCACGACCCTCTGCCAGGGTTTTGTCCGCCTCCTGGATGAACTGTTCCATGCGCTGGACGCGTGTCTCCAAATCACTCCACTCTTCCTTGGGCACCCATTGCTTTAGCTCTTCCAAGGTTTCGCTGGGGGAGACCGGTTTCTTGAGCGCTTTGATCTTGAGGATGTCCAGCACGACCTCGGTGCCGACGGCCAACACGGCCATAATGGCAAAGTAGGCCGCCAGTACGCCCAACAAGGCTTCCAGATTGATTTCCATCGTATGTCCTCCTTTCGTTCATGACTTGTAGATTCGTGAAACGGGGCGCGGTACACGTCTACGAATCTCCGAGTTGCGAATCTCCAGGTTTCTGCGTCTCGTTCACGCGTTCGATTTCAACTGCGGGGTCTTGGGCCGTTAATTCCAGCTTGCGCAGGCGATACAGCGCTTCTTCGGTCAGGCGGCGGTTGGCTGCAATCAAATCGGCCAACACGCCAAAGATGAACACCAACAGCCCTAATGTTACCAACGTGCCGCCGATGACCAGGGATTGGACGTGGCGTCCGACGCCAATGTGTTCGGTAAAGAACTGGAAATAAAAAAAGCGCGCTATGAGGAACAGGCCGCTCAGGAAAAAGGGCAGACTGATGTAGAAGAAGGTGCGCAACGGTTCGTATAGCGCGTACAGTCGCAAAATCGTGGCTCCCTGCTTTTTCACGAAATCCCACTCACCCTTTTTGAGTCGCGAAGGACGTGTTTCGGGATTGGTATCAACCGGCACGTTGACCGTCACTAGTCCCATTTTGCCAGCCTGAATGATATTCTCCACGGTATAGCTGTAGCTGGTCAGGCTGATGAGACGTAGAGCCGCCTCACGCGAGTAAGCGCGGAAACCGCTAGGTGCGTCGAGCACAGAGGTGCCCGAGACGGCGCGCACGACGCGACTGCCCCCGGCCTGCAACAGCTTTTTGAGTGGGGAAAACTCGGCGATGTTGCGAGTTTGTCGATCGCCGACGACGATGTCGGCTCCACTGGTTAGCACCGGTGCAATGAGCCGAGGGATGTCCTTTTGGGGGTACTGGTTGTCGCCGTCAGTGTTGACAATGACGTCAGCACCCAGGCTCAGGCAGGCGTCCAGTCCGGTGCGAAAAGCGCACGCCAGCCCTTTGTTGCCCGGGTGGCGCACGATATAGTCCGCGCCGTGCTGGCGTGCTACTTTGACGGTATCATCGGTGCTGCCGTCGTCTATCACCAGCACTCTGACTTCATCGACGCCCGCTATCTGTCGCGGGATGCTGTTCAGCACCAGCGGCAAGGTCTCGGCTTCGTTGTAGCAAGGAATCTGGATAATGAGTTTCATTTTAGTTTTGGGTGCGGTTGCGCCGCCCGCGGAAAAAGATCACGCTGATTACCAGCAGAGTGGCGGTCATTACCAATAAGGCCACTGTTCCCCTGCGCGTTGACGCAGGGGGCGTCTGTTTGCGTAGCTGGGCCGCTTCCCAACTGATCGTCTCGGCCATCCCCTCTTCAATCGAGCGATGGGTGTAGCCCAATTCTCGCTCCGCTTTGGCCGACGTGACCATCCATGTGCACCCCAGCGTGTGCATCGTCTCAGAGCTGAGCATCTCCGGCAGGGGAAACCGCTGTTCAAGCCAGCTCGCCAGCGGCCGTAGCGGACGCATTACGTTGGAATGCAGGAGCAGCAGCGGTGCTGGTACGCCAGCCATTCGGGCAATAATCTGTAAGGCATCGCCGACGGTCAGCAGGTCGCCGCCCAGGATGTAGGACTGGCCAATCGTTCCCTTCTCGGCCGCTAGAATGTGCCCTTCGGCCACGTCTTCTACGTGGGCAGCAGTGATCCCTGTGTCAGCGCCAGGCGCGACCGGGAGCCTGCGGCGCAGCATCAACCGTATTAACGTTGCTATGGGGTGGGGGTCACCTGGCCCATAAATCGCTGACGGCATCACAATGACCACGGGGGCACCTTGGTCGATGTAGCGTTGCGCGACCTGGTGGGCCCAGTATTTGGTGCGGTCGTAGGCGCTCTGAAAGGGACTGTCGCGGCGATAGGTCTCGTCTACGACCGCGCAGTGGGTGTCGCCCAAAACGGCCATCGTACTGGTGTATACAATCTTGGGCACGCCCAACTCCACCGCCAACCCCAGCACGTTCTCGGTGCCGTCGATGTTGACCCGTGCCATGCGCTCGGCGGCAATGGGTGTCAACCCGAGCTCGCACCAGGCGGCGGTGTGAAAGACCACATCAGCTCCAGCCATGCCCTGACGCATAGATTCCGGGGCAGTGATGTCGCCTTTAACCAGGGTCGCCCCCAAATTTACCAGATCGGCGGCTGTTTCCGGGCGACGGACCAGACACGTCACGTCGTAGCCCCGTTCGATCAGTCGCCGCACGGCACGTCTACCGGTAAAGCCTGTGCCTCCCGTGACAAAAGCTTTCATGGTTATCGCTCCTTATCTCACGGCATCACAGATAACCGTTATCGCGATACCAGCGGAACGTCCGCTCGATCAGGGCCTGGAACGGCGTTGGGGAGCTCAATCCCAACTCTCGTTCGGCCTTGCTCCCGTCGAAAAAGAGCAGATGCTTCATCAGACGCACTTGGTTGCCGTTCACGACTGGCTTACGTGGCCAAACCCGGTTAAATAGGTCCACAGCGACGGCCAATGGCTCGATCAACTTTCGGGGTAAAGGCAGTCGCGGTGGCGACACCCCGGCGACGTGGGCCATGATTGTGGTGGCTTGAAGGTGGGTCAGGTTATGCCCTGCCAGGATGTAGCGTTCGCCCGGGCGGCCCCGCTCGGCGGCGGCGATGTGGCCGACGACCACGTCGGTCACGTCTACATAGTTGACGCCTCCCGGTGGGGCCACGAGCACGCGACGCCGGTAGACCTCTCGGACGATGCTGCCGGAGATAAAATTGAGGTCCTTTGGCCCTAGAATGACTGTCGGATTGACGGTGACTACCTCTAAGCCACGCGCAACGAATTCGCGCACCACCTTTTCGGCGAGATGTTTGCTGTGACCGTAGGGGAAGCGAACCGGTGGCAGATTAAAGGTCGCCGACTCGTCTAACGGATGGTTGTCACCATCCAACGGCACCCCCAGCGCCCCTACTGAACTGGTGAACACCACCCGGCGCACGCCGGCGGCCAGTGCTGCCGCCAGGACGCTACGAGTGCCTCCCACATTGACCCGATAGAGCCAGGTGGTGCCTTCCTGTCGCCAATAATCGGACACACCGGCTACGTGAAAGACCCAGTCTACGCCGTCCATCGCCGGCGCCAGCGAGGCCGGGTCAAGCAGGTCGCCGACGGCAGATTCGTAGTCCAGACCCGCCAGCGCCTCCAGTCGCGAACTCGCCCGGTGTAGCGCGCGTACCTGGTGCCCGGCGGCGACCAATCCCTCGACCAGATTGGCGCCGACAAAACCCGTGCTGCCCGTTACCAGTGTTTTCATCGTGGGACCATTATAATCGGGACGGGGCAGAGTGGCAAACAGAGCTATGTGTGAGATTGCGTGTAGATTCTCGTGCCTGGGTTTTCACCCTCTAAAGCGGCCGTCAGCGCACCACGGTCGCGCCCGTTGACCAGCAACACCTCGCGTACGCTTTTGGCGCGGCTCAGAGCGGTCAATAGCGAGCGTTCGACGGCCAGGTCGGGCAGGTCGCGGGCGATCAATTCCTCCACACTTATCTCGGAGATGAATTCGGCATCGGGGTTGCGCTTTGGGTCGTCAGTGAAAAGGCCGCGTTCATCTTTGACGAGGATACAGCGGCGGGCGCCGACGACTTCGGCCGTCAGGAAAGCGCCGACGTCCGTGCGGTGGGGTGGGATGCGCCCCACTGCTGGTGGCTCTTCCCACAAGCCGTAGGGAGGCATGCCGTGCATCACCGGGATGGCATCCAGGGCCATATAGACGGCCAGCTTGGGCACGTCGTCGTGGCCGATCTTGAGGCCACCATACGGGGTCAGCAGCAGGGCCACCATCAGCGCGTTTTGTTCGCTGATGCTCTCGCCCAACTTGGCCAGCACACCCGCAGGCATGCCCAGGTCGAGGGCGATGGCGTAGGCGTGCCGCGAGCGCGTGCCGCCGCCGGTGACGACGGTGATCTGGTGCGCGGCGCGGGCGGCGACGATTTCGTCAAGGATGGGCATAAGGACCTTGCGACCCCGGTCAATGATGCTCTGCCCACCGATTTTGACGACGTTGAGGTCGGGCAGGGGACGGTAGACCTGGCCTGCTGGCAGGTCTGTGTCGGCCAGCAGGCCCTGGCGCATAAGTGATTCGCCCATCAGTGGGGACTCGATGTGCAGTCGTCCGGATGAATCTCGTTTGAGGGTCATAGTTACACACTCACTCGTATAATTCAACGAGCACACCACCGGTGCTCTTGGGGTGGATGAAGGCGATCTTTTTGCCGCCAGCCCCGATGGTTGGCTCTTTGTTAATGAGTTGCACGCCCTTGGCTTTGAGTTGTGCCAGGGTCTCTTGGATGTCATCTACCTCGAAGCAGATGTGATGCATGCCAGGGCCACGTTTGTTCATGTAGCGGGCTATGCCGCTAGTGTCGGTCGTTGGTTCTACCAACTCTATCTCGCTTTGGCCCGTTGGTAGAAAGGCAATCAGTGACTCTTGTTCTTTCACCTCCTCTACGTGAGACAAGTCCAGTCCTAAAGCATCTCGCCAAAAGCCCAGTGCCTCTTTGATGTTGGGTACGACGATGGCGATATGGTCAATCTTTTGTATAGTCATTGCGCTCCTCAATTAAGGTATTCAGGGATTCGTGATGCGAACCAGGGTACGAGTTCCTGAATTTCCGAACGTAAACTAGATCATAGCCGCTGGCTGGTACTCGCCCCACACCGCGCGCAGCACGCCGCATATTTCACCGAGCGTCACGTCGTTCTCAACTGCTTCGATGAACAGCGGCATCAGGTTGTCCTCACTTTGAGCCGTCGATTCGATGCACGACAGCAATTCGTTCACGCGCTCATTGTCGCGTCGGGCTCGCAGTGCAGCCAAGCGTTCTCGCTGATGCGCCTCAATGGCCGGATCCACCGCCAGGCGTGTCAGTCCGTTGATCTCTTCGGCGGACACGAACTTGTTGACACCCACGACGACCTGCTCTTGCCGTTCGACCGCTCGCTGGTAGCGATAAGCAGCTTCGGCGATCTCTGTCTGAATGTAACCTTGCTCTATGGCCGCCAGGGCCCCGCCACGCTCGTCAATCTCTTGGATATAAGCTTCGGCTTGCCTTTCAATCTCATCGGTCAGGTGTTCGATCACGTAGCTGCCCGCCAGCGGGTCTAGCGTGTCGGCCACGCCGCTCTCGTAAGCAATGATCTGCTGGGTGCGCAGGGCGATGCGCACGCTATCCTCGGTCGGTAGCCACAGCGCCTCGTCACGGCTGTTGGTGTGCAGGCTTTGGGTGCCACCCAGCACCGCTGCCAGCGCCTGGAGGGTCACGCGCACTACATTGTTCTCCGGTTGCTGCGCGGTTAACGTGCTGCCGGCCGTTTGCGTGTGAAAGCGGAGCTTCCAACTGCGAGGGTTCTGCGCCCCAAAACGCTCGCGCATGATGCGCGCCCACATACGCCGCGCCGCCCGGAACTTGCAAATCTCTTCCAGGAAATCGTTGTGCGCGTTGAAAAAGAAAGCCAGTCGTGGCGCAAAGTCGTCCACCGCTAGCCCGGCGTCAACGGTCGCCTGCACGTAGGCGATGGCGTTGGCCAGCGTAAAAGCTATTTCCTGTACGGCTGTGCTGCCGGCCTCGCGAATGTGATAGCCGCTGATGCTGATCGTGTTCCAGTGCGGCACGTGGCGGGCGCAGTGCTGAAAGACGTCGGTGATCAAGCGCATGCTGGGTGCCGGTGGGAAGATAAAGGTGCCCCGGGCGACATACTCTTTGAGAATGTCGTTCTGAATCGTGCCGCGGAGCTGCCGGGGCTCACACCCTTGCTCCTTGGCGACGGCGATGTACATAGCCAGTAGGATGGCCGCCGGCGCGTTGATGGTCATACTGGTGCTGACCTGGTCTAAGGGGATCTGGTCGAACAGCGTGCGCATGTCGTCCACTGACGCGATAGCCACGCCGACTTTGCCCACCTCGCCCAGGGCCAACGGGTGGTCGCTGTCGTAGCCGATCTGGGTTGGCAGGTCAAAGGCGACCGACAGGCCGGTCTGCCCTTGCGCCAACAGGTAACGATAACGCGCGTTGCTCTCGGCGGCCGACGCATAGCCGGCGTATTGCCGCATCGTCCATAAGCGACCGCGGTACATCGTCGGTTGTACGCCGCGC
>CBFDAD010000067.1:0-7510 GCA_965602705.1 uncultured bacterium | reverse complement strand
CCCAAAGCAGCCCTGCGTAGCATCGTCGGGTTAGAAAACAAGGATTGAGAGGCATAAAACCGATAGATGTGCGAGCGATAACAACATCTCGGCATTGGAGATCAACCCCATGAGTCCTGAGGCTGGCACCAATAAAAAACGTCGCGACAAGCGGCTGGATCGCGTGCAGCGTCGCAAAGAGTGGCTGCAAGAGCTCAAGAAGCTTGGAAAATGGTGGTGGTGGGCCTGGCTGAACATGCAGCTCTCTGACCTGCCAGGTGTGGGCCGTTTCTTCACCTGGCTAGCCGGTTTGTCTGTCGGCCCTTTTAGAAGCCGAAGAGAATTGGCCCGCATAAAGACCTATATCTCGCCGAAAGCTCAAATCAGTTGCCCTGATTTGCAGATCGGTCCCAAGTGTTTCATTGACGACTATGTAACCATTTTTGGTCAAGACGGCGGCGTTGTTTTGAACAAACGCGTACACTTGTATCGTGGGACCATCATCGAAGTGGGACAGGGAGGAGGGGTCGTCATCGGTGAATACACCCAAATCCAGCCCGGCTGCAATCTCAATGGCTATGTGGGTGCAGTACGGATTGGGCGCAAAGTCATGGTATCTGCGGGCTGTGCCTTTACTCCCTACCAACACGAACTCGACGATTTGAGCCGCCCTATGAGTGATCAGGCGCTCACCAGCAAGGGGGACATTGTGATCGAAGACGACGTCTGGCTAGGAATGGGCGTCAAGGTTATGGATGGGGTGCACATAGGTCGGGGGGCTGTCATTGGCGCCAATGCAGTTGTGACCAAAGATATTCCGCCCTACAGCATCGCCGTTGGCGTGCCAGCACGAGTCATTCGCAAAAGAACGGCGGCTGAATGAGGTTTTACGGATGGGTGATAGAACAATCAAGAACTCTCGAGGTATGAAAGAATCGAGTGGGGAGGCAGGTTAGTTATGAGGGTGACCTTCTTTGCTCGTGTTGACACCAATTTGAACCCATATCTGCTCCTGTACAAAGAAGCGTTGGAGGGTCAGGGGACCAGCGTCCATTTGGAACGTGAGTTCAGCCTGAAATGGCTACTGGCTCACGGAAAAACCTGTGACGCGATTCATCTACACTGGATAGAAGCGACCTATAAGCCTACTGCGTGGAATACCCGCTTCCGTTTGATCGAGAAACTGATGGACAACCGCCTTAGCACCACTTTGCGCGCCGTTCTAAGGTTAACGAACGTTTCCACGGCTCTTTTGCTGGCAAAACTGCAAAGAAAAGTAATTGTCTACACAGTTCACAACTTGACGTATAAAGGAGAGTTTCGGCCCTTTATCATTCTAAATCGAATCGCCCATCACGTTGTATTGTCTCTGGCTGACCATATCCACGCTCACAACCACTACACGCGTGAGCTACTGAAAACCACTTATGGTCGGGAGGACGGTGTCCTGGTGGTGCCGATTGGCAATTACATAGGACGTTATCCCAACCAGATCTCACGGTCGGAAGCACGTCAGCAGCTCGGTTTACCAGAGGACGCATTCGTGTATGTGTTTGTGGGCTTGGTTCGCCCCTACAAAGGGGTGGAGGAGTTGATTGAGGCTTTTGAAGAGCTTGAATCGCCCAACAGCCGGTTGTTGATAGTCGGCCGCGCGTCGAACGCCAGCTACAGAGACAAGATATCGGGCTTGATCCAAAATAGACCGTCCATAATGTTGATACCGGAATTCGTACCGGACGAGGCTATTCAACTTTATATGAACGCCTGTGATGTCTGCGCACTACCTTACAGACATATAACAACGTCGAGTGCCGCGCTACTGGCCCTGTCGTTTGGTCGACCCGTTATCGTGCCAGCCATAGCCTCTTTTCCCGAACTGGTCACGCCAGAAACCGGCATCCTTTACGACCCATCTGAACCCGACGGCCTGGCTTCAGCCTTGCGACAGGCCGGACAACGGTCGTGGTCTGAACCCGAGATTTTCGAATACGTTCATCAGTTTGATTGGCACACATTGGGGCCACAGTTGGCCAAGCTGTACCGGAGGGAACCCAATAGCCAACAACAATTAGCAGGTCTTTAGCGTTTAGGGACCTGGCAGCCTGACAAAAGACAAGGGACCCTCGAGGGCACAGTAGAATCCCGCAAAGGGAGCCTCTTGAGAGATATTAGAACCGCCGGCGTCCTGAATCTGCTTGTCATCGCGCGGCACGTCCAAGGAACTATCAGGAGGATGGTCATGAACCTCTTTGTGATCGGCTGGAATCTACCCCAGGAGCGCCATCCGACCGCCGTGGCGGAACTACGCAGGATGAATGAGGTTTACCCACAACTGGATCCTGGCACACTCTGGCATCGTGCCAGTCCTTGCGGAACCATATTCACCGCCTCAATGCATACAGCCAACCAGGCGGCTGTGCCCCGGCGCTATGTGGCGCAAAAGGACGATCAAGTCGTCTTTTACAGCGGGCTCCCAATTGATCGCACTGGCACCTACCCTGCGCATAATGCCGCAGCGCTATCCGCGCACTGGGACCAGCTCGCAGAAGACCTCGACTGGCAATACCTGATCGTGCGCGCCACTGACGCTCCGCTGCGCCTGGAGTTGATGACCGACTTTCTCGGCATAGAACAAGTCTACTATCGCCACGAGGGTGACACGTGGCTGGTCAGTAACAGTGGGCTACTCATCGAACGCATCAGCAAACCTAGCGCCCTGGATCCGCTGGGGGTGAGTTTATACTTGAGCGCCGGATGGGTAGGTGCTGATCGCACGCTACGACGCGACATCAGGGTCATCCCCGGTGGACAACATTGGACCTGGCAAGGAGACGACACCGAACCCACGCGGCACAGCTATTACCCCCTATCCAGGTTGGCTTGTCGGCCACAACGGAGGCTAACCCCGGCTGATTATGGGCGACTGGCCGATGAACTGATGCAACTCTGTCATACTCTAAGCCAGGGTTTTGGTGAGGTCAAATGCCCACTGACGGGAGGGCGCGACTCGCGTTTACTCGCAGCCCTGCTGATCCGTGCCGGGATACCGGCCCGGTATTACACTGACGGTGACCCGGCCAGCGGTGACGTAAAGATCGGCACACTCATTGCCAAAGCTTATGACCTGCCCCACGAGGTTTGCCCTATCACAACACCAGATGTACTGAGCGAATGGGATAACATCTGCTGGCAATTCGTCCGGCAGAACGAAGGTATGAGCAGCCTTTGGCAGATCGCCGATGTGTTAGAAATGCGTTCACAGATTGTTCACCTGGATCTGAGCTATTGGGGTGTTGGGGGTGAGATCGCGCGGGGTTACTCGCGCGATAAGCCACACATCTTCTTGGATAAGCACAATGTGGCGGGTGTGCAGCGTTATCTGGCTAAAAAGAAAA
Organism: uncultured bacterium; assembly: GCA_965602705.1. Taxonomy (GTDB): domain Bacteria; phylum Chloroflexota; class Anaerolineae; order S140-20; family S140-20; genus CBFDAD01. Next base: position 4,136 of record CBFDAD010000067.1, on the reverse strand, counting down.
CCCAGAATTATGGAGGGCTGGTTCGCCGGGAGGGGATCGCACTGGCACGAGATTATATTAATCACTTTGTGACGCAATGTATGGATGAAGGCATTGCCTTAGATGACGTACCGGATGTTTTCTACACTTACCAGGTCGTCGGTCGCTCAGGCGGCGCCGATACACGCAGGGCGATGCCAGCGGGCGACCTCTTTTCGCCTTTTTGCAGCCGGCCCTTTGTCGAAGCGGCGTTCTCTATGCCAGCGTTGCAGCGGTATACGGAGCCGCTACACTACAACCTGACCCGCTTGTTGGCACCCAAGCTTCACAGCCTGCCCTTTAGCAAGAGCCCCTGGCGCTCACAGCAACCCCTTATTAACCATCTAGAATTGTACAGTGCCTGGATGTTGTACAACGCTCGTCGCAACGCCAGCCGACGAATTCCAGACACGCTCCGCCGTCTTAAACCCAAAAAATCGCGTAAAAAAACATACGTCTTTGACCGCTCGAGTTGGTTCGAGGCCAAGCGTGAGCAAGTGCGAGAGATTTGTCTGGATCAAAAGGATTCATCACTGTGGAGCTTTGTGGACCGCTCTGCATTTGAGCGCATGACGTCACCGACTGCTGACCCGGTGGAGCGCTCTCGCTACAAGGCCGCATTATATGTCATCACTACCTTGTTCTACTATGAGGCTGATCACCAACAATACACTGCTACTGTGTAAAGCCGAGGTTATCGCAACGCAACGAATAACTCAAGTCCTGCAATCCAGATAGGGTAGCGGTTACCATCGCGCAGCACTTTTATTTGTTGGGAGGATAATCATGAATCTTTTTGTTATTGGTTGGAATCTACCTAAGGAGCGCCATCCGATCGCTGTGGCGGAACTGCGCCACATGACCGAGGTTTACCCACATCTGGATCCCGGCACGCTCTGGCATCACACCAGCCCAAGCGGAACGCTTTTTACCGCCTCCATACACACGGCTGGCCGTATAGCTGTGCCCCGGCGCTATGTGGCGCAAAGGGATGGTCAGGTTGTCTTTTACAGTGGGCTCCCGATCGATCCCACTGGCGTCCATCACGCTCATCGCGCCGAAGTGCTATCTGCGCACTGGGACCAGCTTGCCCAAGACCTTGAAGGGCAATACTTGATCGTGCGCGCCACTGACGATCCCTTGCGCCTGGAGCTGATGACCGACTTTCTCGGCCTGGAACAAGTCTACTATCGCCGCGAAGGAGATACGTGGCTGATCAGCAATAGCGTGTTGCTGACTGAACGCATCAGTGAACCCAGCGCTTTGGACCCGCTGGGGGCGAGTTTGTTCTTGACCGGCAAGGAGCTGGCGGCCGATCACACCCTACGGCGCAACATCCACGTCATCCCCGGTGGACAACATTGGATTTGGCAAGGAGATGACGCTGAGCCGAGGCAGCACAGTCATTATGCCCCATCCCAGTTAGCCCGCCAGCCACGACGCGCTCTCACCCAATCCGATCTCAAGCGATTGGCTGACGACCTGATAGGCCTCTGTCGTAGCCTGAGCCAGGGTTTTGGTGAAATCAAGTGCCCATTGACGGGCGGGCGAGACTCACGCCTGGTGGCAGCGCTGCTGATACAAGCTGGGGTCCCGGCCCAGTATTACACCGCCGGCGACCCGTCCAGCGAAGACGTACAAATTGGCACACTCATCGCCCAGACGTTTGACCTGCCTCACGAGATCACCACTGTCGAGTCTCCAGATATAGTTGGAAAATGGGACGAGTTGTGTTGGCGATTTGTCCGGCAGAGCGAAGGCATGACCAGCCTATGGGAAATGGCTACCGTGCTGGAACTGGACGCCCCTATTGATCGCTTAGGCCTAAGCCTATGGGGCATGGGAGGGGAGATCGCGCGCGGGCGTTATTGTGAGCCGCATTTCTTCCTGACCGGGCGCAACTTGGCGGGCGCGCAACGCTTCTTAGCGGAGCAGAGGATCAATAATTCTAGTGGGCTGTTCCGCCAGGAAGGGGTTGAACTGACGCGAGACTATGTGTACCGCTTTGCAGAGCAGTGCGTAGATGAGGGCTGGGAGCCCGTGGATGTACCAGACGTCTTCTTTGCCTTCGAGCGCGTCGGTCGCTTTGGCGGCATCGGCGCGCGCAGGACGATGCCAATTGGGGACGTCTTAGCGCCCTTGTGCAGCCGGCCCTTTATTGAAGCGACGTTTGCTATGCCGGCACTGCAGCGGTATACAGAGCCTTTACACTATGGTTTAACTCGCATGTTAATGCCAAAGCTACATAGTCTACCCTGCGATAAGGGACCGTGGCGCTCACAACGGCCCCTTCTGAACTGGTTATCCTTATATAAAAGTTCCGTGTTACACGACGCTCGCGGCAAGGCCCGCCGCCTAGTCCCAGACACGCTTCGCCGCCTCAAACCAAAGAAATCGCGTAAAAAACTTCACACCTTCGACCAGGGGGACTGGTTTGAGATCAAACGTGAGCAGGTGCGGGAGGTTTGCCTGGACCAGCGTGATTCAATGCTCTGGAACTTGGTGGACCGCTCCGAGTTTGAGCGGATGATGTCGTCGGCCACCGATCGAGAGGAGCGCGCTTCCTACAAAGGAACACTTTTCAGGATTGCTACGCTTTTCTACTACGAGGCCGACCACGAACAGCACGCCGCCCCGGCGACCGCCCAAAGCTGAGGCCGCCGCACACAACGAGGATTCGTCCTAGCAACTCATCGATATGGATTAGGGGGGAATGCTATGAAAAAGAGTCATTGGTCATCAATAGGCCTGGCGCTGGTAATAGCCCTGATGCTATGGAATCGCGCCTCGGCGGCCGGTCCGCCGGAGGACGGCCCCAGCCAAGATGGCGATCGGCAGGTCGGCCTGATGTCTACCCGCGTGGAATACCTGTTTGTGCCAGGTGGGATGCTGAACAGTGCCGCAGGAACAGTCCGTTTAGAGTGGGAGGGGCAGGTAGAACAAGCGTTCCTGGTGCTGTCGGCGAGCGGCTCGCAGGCAGGGCACAGCATCTACGTGAACGGTCGGCGTGTAGCGCAGGCACCTGTCCGGCCGGACGGTCGCGCCCGCCAGACCGGCTCCTCAGCCCCTTCTCTGACCGCACGTGATTTTATCCCTATCCCGCCTGAGGCGCTGATCAAGGGTGACAATGTGATCACGTTGACCAACGACGCGAACTTTCGAGACGGCTGGACCGCTGCCAATCTGCACATCGAAATCCACGGCGCACTAAGTGGTCCGCCGGTGGCTGCGCTGGAGCAGGTCCAAACAGCCTTGTCTCCACAGGCTATAACGGCGGGCGACCCCATATCCAGCACGGTGTGGCTGACAAGTTCGTACGAACTTGCCCAGGGCGAGGTGGTTTCACAGTTAGTCTCGTACCAAATCCCCGCAAGTTACACCGAAACCATCTCCGTGCCACTGTTGATAGGCATACACGGGCTGACCTCGTCTGGAGGGTGGATGAGAGATTTCTTGGCCCCTGAAGCCAATGAGCGCGGCTGGTTGCTGGCCGCACCGGATATGCACGGCAGATACTATCAAAATACCGGCGAATATGCCCTGGCTTACGTTGGCGCTCAACACGACATCATCGACACCGTCGAATATATGACGTCCCACTATAACGTCGACACGTCACGCATCTATATCTTTGGGAGTTCAATGGGCGGCCAGATTGCCACGGTGATGGCGGCCAAGTATCCTGATTTGTTCGCCGCTATTTCAGCGTCGAGCAGCCTGACCGATCTGGAAGACTGGTACGACGAGTTGGGAAGCTTGAGCGGTGTGCTCTGGGTCCGTGATGTGATCGAGAATGAGACAGGTGGCACGCCGTCAGAAGCTCCTTTTGAGTATCAGCGCCGCTCGGCGATGTGGATGCCGCAGAACAGTCGATCGATCCCCCTGCACATGTGGCACAATGAGTCAGACCTGCTGGTTGATGTCCATCACTCTTTGGACCTGGCGGACGCGATCGACGGTTGGAACCCAACCATTGCTGTGACAGTAACCACAGTGGTATCGGCTGGATGCACCGATGAGTATAAACACTGCTACGACCCTGGCCTCGACGACGTATTCGACTACCTATCAGGCTTTGCCACAAACTCACAGCCCCCCCTTTCCTTGACACTCCGTAC
>CBFDAD010000066.1:0-7513 GCA_965602705.1 uncultured bacterium | reverse complement strand
CAGAGCCTACGGTGGTGGAAGAGCCGACGCCGCCGACACCCGCAGTGGACCGTTCAATCTCCGAGCGCCAGCCGGTCATCATCGAACGAGAGGTGGTTGAAGAAGAGTCATTGACCATCGCGGCAGTGCAACAGGTGCAACCGGCGGTGGTGACGGTACTCAATCAAGGACGCTTTGGTTTCTCATCAGGCAGTGGGGTGATCATCAGTCAGGATGGCTATATCGTCACCAACAATCACGTGGTCGAGGGGGCGAGCAAGCTCGGCGTCGTCTTTTTCGATGGGCGCCAGGCTGAGGCGCGTCTGGTCGGGACTTTTGAGCCGACCGACCTGGCAGTGATCCAAATCGATGAGCCGGTACCGGCGGTGGCAGAGCTGGGTGACTCGGATGCACTGGTGCCGGGCGCGCGCGTGATTGCTATTGGCAGCGCGCTGGGACGTTTTCAAAACACGGTGACCACCGGCATCGTCAGCGCACTGAATCGTCAGGTCGGCGATCTGACTGGCTTGATCCAGACCGATGCATCCATCAACAGCGGTAACTCGGGCGGGCCGTTGGTCAATAGCGCCGGACAAATCGTCGGCATCAACACCCTGGTCGTGCGCGGTGTGGAGAGTGACGCTGAGGGATTGGGTTTCGCGGTTCCGGGCAACACCGTGCAGGCGGTATCCGATCAGTTAATCGCCAACGGCCGGGTGGAGCGCCCTTACCTGGGTATCCTTTTCCAGCCTGTGGATCCCAACCAGGCTGAGGATTTGGGGCTGAAGGTGGGTGAAGGTGTGATAGTCAAGCAGGTCGAAGAGGAGAGCCCTGTAGCGCGGGCTGGTTTGCAGGTAGACGACGTCATCGTTAGCATCGGCGGTCGAACGCTGGACAGCAATACGTCACTCGTTAACCTGATGTTGAACTTCCGTGCAGGTCAAGACGTGGACATGGAAATCGTTCGAGATGGACGGCTTGACAAGTTGCAGGTGACGCTGGGTGCAATTCCGGCAACAGAATAGGCGGAAAGGGCCACGCCAGCCTGTGCTGTTTTGAGGCCGGGCTGCACGTGCAGCCCGGCCTTTTATTTTCCTTGGATCATCTGGTGCAGGGTCGCTTCGTCGATCGCGGCCACACCCAGGCTCTCGGCCTTGCGCAGCTTGGAACCGGGCGACTCTCCCATCAGCAGGTAGCTCGTCTTGCCACTGACGCTGCCGGTCACCTTGCCGCCGTGAGCTTCGATCAATGCCTTGGCCTCGTTGCGGCTCAACGTCGGCAGCGTCCCGGTGATCACGAACGTGAGCCCGGTCAAGGCTCGTTCGCCTGTCGGTTTCCGCGCCTCGTCTCTCTCTTCCACGAGTTTCAATCCGGCCTCCCGGAGTTTGTCCACGACTTCCCGGTGGCGGGGGCGCTGGAACCATTCGACGATGCGCTGTGCAGTGATGGGACCCATTCCCGGTATGGCTTCCAACTCTTCGACCGTCGCCGCTGCCAGCGCGTCTATAGAGGGGTAGTGAGAGACGAGCAATTCGGCCACGGTGGTCCCCACGCCGCGAATACCCAGCGCCGTCAAAAGACGGTTCAATGGCTGGTTCTTGCTGGCTTCTAACGCGGCGAGCAAGGCGTCGGTGCTCTTTTCCGCCCAGCCGTCCAGAGCCAACACCTGTTCCGGCTTCAAATAGTACAGGTCGGCCACGTCGGACACCAGCCCTTGGTTCACAAACTGTTCGGCCCCCTTGGTGCCGATCCCCTCAATGTCCATGGCGCCCCGGGAGATGAAATACTCGACGCGACGCACCAATTGGTCAGGGCACGCGGCATTGACGCAGTAATAGTTTACCTCACCCGTGGGCCGGTCGACCGGCTCGCCGCAACTGGGACAGACCGTCGGCGGTGGGAAGGGGCGCTCGCTTCCGTCGCGTGCATCCTTGACCACGCGGCTAACCTTGGGGATGACGTCACCGCGCCGCTCGATAAAAACCCGGTCGCCAATTCTCACGTCGAGCCGCTCAATCTCGTCCCAATTGTGCAAGCTGGCCCGTTTGACCGTCACGCCGCCGATTTCAACCGGTTCCAACACCGCGTTAGGTGTCAACACGCCGGTCCGGCCTACGCTGACGATCATATCCAGCAGCCGAGTGGTTTTTTCACGGGCGGGGAATTTGAGAGCTAGCGCCCCACGCGGGTCCTTCCCGACGACGCCCAGCCCATCTCGCAGTGCTCGATCATCCACCTTGATAACCAGCCCATCCGCCTCGTAGGCCAGCTCATCGCGGCGCTGCATCCACTCCTCGCAGTAAGCGATGGCCTCTTCCAGCGTGTCGTAGCGGCGGTTCACCTCTCGCGCGACGGGGAAACCTAGATCTGCCAGGCGTGCCAGCGCCTCCCACTGCGTCGGTGGAATCTCATCAGGCGGCGCGACGATTTCGTAGCAGAGGAGTGCAATCGGTCGCGTAGCGGTCACGCGCGGATCGAGCTGGCGCAGCGCGCCGGCGGCGGTGTTGCGTGGATTGGCGTAAAAGCGTCCCGCTACGGCCTCTTGTGCCTGGAATGCCTCAAACTCTGCCAGGGGAATAAAAGCTTCCCCGCGCACCACGATGCGCGCTGGCGCGTCGCTTTTGCCTCTCACGACCGGTATGCGCAGAGGCAGCGCATTGACCGTACGTAAATTAGCGCTAAGGTCGTCCCCGACCTCGCCGTTCCCACGCGATGCGCCGAGGGTAAACAGGCCGTCCTCGTAGGTCAATACCACGGTCAGCCCGTCGATCTTGGGCTCGACGACGAAATTCACCTCACCGGGGTCGACCGGCAACAACTTGCTCACCCGTTCCCACCAGGCGCGTACCTCGTCGGAATTCTTGGCGGCGGCCAGGCTGAGCATAGGAACCGGGTGGGTCACTTTGTCCAGTCCCTCCAATGGGGATTCGGCCACCCGTTGCGTGGGTGAGTCGGGCGTGACCAACTCCGGATGGGCCTTTTCAAGCGCAGTCAACTCTTCTATCAGGGCGTCGTACTCGGCGTCGCTGACGACGGGATCAGCCAGCGCATAATAGCGATAGGCGAAATAGTTGATTTGCTCGCGCAGTCGTGCGATTTGGGATTCGTGGCCCGTCATGCGTCTTGCACTCTTGCGTCGATCTTTCATTGATCAGGGCGCTGGGGCAGGCCCAAGGAAGATGCCATCAGCCGAGCTGGCAGCCGACCAGCCTTCCTGGTTGTCGTCCAGTTTGCGCAACTGCCACCAGGTGTAGTCGCCAGCCTGCTGCGGCCCGCCGATGACCTCGAGTACGGCCCCGTTGTTCAGAACCTCAATCAGCGTCCCATCGGGACTGGCGGCCTGGCGGAAACTGAGTCCGGAGGGAGCCACGACGCGCACGTAGCCGCCGATGGCAATCGTGTCAGGCAATGGTGCCGCCGTAGCAGGTGGTTCTTCTGTGGCCGACCCGGCCTCTTCCGTCACCTCAGGTGGGACGGTAAAAGTTGGTCGTGGAACGAGGGTCGCCGTCGGCGTCACGACAAAGACTGTGGCGGTGGGTTCTGGCTGTGCCGGGGGACGCGACAATACAAAGGCCACAGCCAGCATCAAAATCACGGCTAACAACGCTCCCACACCCAGCCCTACTACCCAGGCCGGTGCGCTTTCAGTTGGCGGCCGACGGCGGCGCGTGGGTCGTGGTACACGGCGCACCGGTGGCGACTCTTGGGTGGGTTCCTCTGCGCCTGGTTGGTAATCGGGCGGGCGCCAGTCGAGCTGGCGTGGTGGTTGTTTCGGACTCGGTTGTGTGCGGTCCAGGTCGGATTGATCGTGATAGTCGTGTTGCGGTTGTTCTTGCCCCATGCTTTTATCTCCCCCTGAAATTGTTTTCTTTGTAGGCGATGACCTGCAAGGTAATATCATCAAACTGGGCAGCCGTTTCCTGAAAGGCCAGCACGCCGTCAAAAACGGCGTCGCAGACCGCCTGGACCCCCAACGGCGCAAGTTCTTGGACTATGTGACTCAGACGTCCTATGCCGAACTGTTCACCGGCAGTGTTAACAGCGTCGGTGACGCCGTCGCTAAAAAGCACCAACAGATCGCCTGGTAGCAGTTGCAATTCTCGTTCGTCTGCAGAGAATCCATCGAACATGCCCAGGAAGCGCCCGTCGCCAGGCAGCCTGCCAACTTTACCTTGACGATAATGTAAAGGGCGCTCGTGCCCGGCGCGGGCGTAGCGCAATTGCCCACTCTGTGTATCAATGATGGCGTAAAAGGCGGTCACGAACATGCTCTGGACGCCAGTGAGTTCGATCAGGCGATTGTGAACCCGGACGATAACTTCCCTGGGTGATGCACTGTGACGGGCCTCTGCCAAAAAGAGACCCCGGGTGATGGCCATAAAGATGGCGGCGTGGACACTCTTGCCGGAGACGTCAGCTGTCAGTACCGCCAATTTATCCTCGGCTACCAGTCGTATGTCGTAGAAATCGCCGCCGACCAGGCGCGCAGGACGGGTTCGCGCCGCGAAGGAAAAATCGGTCAGCTCCGGAAAGCAGGTCGGCAAGATGCTACGCTGTACCTCGGCGGCGATCTCCAATTCGCGTTCCATGCGCTGCTTTTCGACCAGTTCCGCCTGAGCTAGCTGCAGCTCCTGGTACGCGCGACGTAATTCCTCGTTCTTTTTTTCAAGATCCACGATGGTCAGGCGGTCCGTTTGGCGCAGTCTGCTGCTGACCTGTCTCAAGAGCGCCAGAGCCATGATCGGGTTGCGTGTCAGTATCTGCTCAAAAATCACCTCGGTGACGACCAGCAGCTCCGTCTCTACCAGCGCCACCACCGTGGCGGCGCGTGGCTTGTGCTCCACCAACGCCATTTCGCCAAAGAACTCGCCCGCGCCCCTGATCGACAAGATGCGCTCTTGGCCGTCCACAAACCGTTTCGAAATGGAAACCTTACCTTGGGTGATGATGTAAAATTCGTGTTCTGTTGCACCCTCGTGACAGATAATCGTCCCGGCCGGGATGCGCCGACGCGCCACAACCTGGCGCAACGCATCCAGGTCGGGGCCTTCTAACCCGCTAAAGACTTGGCGTAGGATCTGAATTGTGTCTGTCATATGGACTCACTTGCCCCTGTGCGCCGCGCCGCTTATGGGACAGGTGTTGCCGGGCCAGTGTCTCGAAGAGACAGCTTCAAGAGGCATCCGGCTAGAACGCGCAGATATTCTTTTGGTTCATGGTGCCTGGCTGGGATATTTCGACCGGCTTGGCAATAGATTTTCAGGCCAGCCTACCAGGCCGTAGGCGCGGAGTCCGGCAACCCTTACAGTATACCACAATTTGGCATTTAGTTGCCACACACCTCTAGCTGCACGTCGTCAACGTACAGGGCCGTGCCGTCGCTGTCACCGTCGTTTCTCACGCTAAGGCGTAGCCTTATGACTTGACCGGCGTAGGGCGTCAGATCTAGCTCGCGCGTGATCCAATTCTGGATATTCAAGCGGTCGGACCACAGTGTGCTCCACGTTCCCTCCTCGTCGTACAGGCCAACGTACTGCAAATCCCCGTGATCCTGGTTCTGGTTGAGCGGATAAAGCCAGAAGGTCAACGTGGCTTTGACCCCGTTGGGTAAAGGGATGGTCTGATCTACTGAAGAGTAACTGGTTGAACCGCTGCCCGGCGCTGATGAGGCAACGCCCAGTCGCATACTGCGCGCGCCGTTATGGAACCGGTCCGTGGTATAGGTTGCCGGTAGGGGTGTGTTGTTGATGACCCAGCCTTCGTCTGTCTCAAAGCCTCCGTTACTGGCGACGTCGAGGCAAGCGGGAGCGGAGGCCGGTTGGTAGTGCTTTAGGGCCGACGGTAGGAAAACCTGGTAGCGCTGCGTGTGAAAAGTTCGGACCTCGGTCCAGGGTGAGCGATTGCCGGCGGCGTCAAAAGCGCGCACGCGCCACGTATGTACGCCCGGCGCGAACCACTCTGATGGAACATAATGGGTGAGTGATTGTGTCAGCACCTGATCGTCAATCTGCAGGTTGTAACTCAGTGCCGAGCCGGTGTCGCTGATGGGGCCACGCCAGCTAAAAGTTGTCGGTGCATACGTAAAGGTGATCCCGTTGGCCGGGGCCATCAGTGTGGGTGTGGTAGGTGAAATGGAGTCGTAGACAAAGCTGGCAAAGGCAGGCGTGGTGTCAGACAAGGCGGCGGTGTCCCAGGAACGGGCCCACAGACGATACTCACCTTGCTCCAAAGGGGTGTCTGAAACTGCGGCAATCACCGGTGCAGAGTATAGCGGGTAGCTCCAGGCGGTGGTCCCGGCTGCTGTCAGCCACTGGGATGCCATGACCCACTCCCCATCATCCCAGTAGCGTCCCAGGGGATCGCCAATCTGTACCTCGACCCGCTCGATGGTGTTAAAGCCAATGGCAATGCCGCCAAAATCCGGGAAGGCGGCGAAAGCCTCTACGTTGACGGGGGCAGTGATGGCTGTATGTGGCGCTATTTTCAGACAGCCGTCACCCAGATAGTCCAGTACGCGCGACATCAGAGCTGGTCGCTGCGTGGCCGCTATCGTCTCAAAGGGGAAGCCCAGGTAGACGACCCGGCGACACCCTCCTGCGTCGTACTGGATGGCGGCCACGCCACCGTCGCCGCCGGTGTAGTTCAGAGCAGCGATGCTACCGGCGAGCGGTGTCAATTGGTCCGGAAAGTCGGCGTCATAGTTGTCGCGAAACTCGATCGTGCCCAACCCGGCAAAGAGGCCAGCTTCCGTCGGCGTTGCCAGGTAGGTGCCAGCGTCATCGCCGGCCATGTCAGCACCCAGGTAGCTGCGATAAAAACCAGGGCCGCTCCCCAAGGTCACCAGGTCCCAGCCGATCTCGGCGCCGCTGACAAACAGTGCGCCTTCGCTGTCCAGATAAGCAGCCAGGGCGGCTTGCTCGGCGGCGTCAAAAGTGTGATCTATGGAAGATTCCTCGCCCAGGATCCAATCCACAAGGTCATAGAGGGTTAGATTCAGGTCACCGTCCGCCACGGCCTCGTTAGTGGCACTGTCAAAGGGGAGCGTGATGGCGCTACCGTGCTCGATCACATAGTCAAAGCTGTTGATCTGGTCGGGGAAGAGGCGGGCATTGATCCCCTCAGTGGGGTCGTCCTCCAGACGGGTGCCGTGCCGGTCAATGCGGTCAAAACCGTCCACCAGCAGAATTCGTCCCGCCCCGTCGAAGCTGGTACGCGCCGCTAGAACCGGCGTAGGAAAGGACTCACCCCCAGCGTTGACGGCGCTGACGCGCACAAAGATCAACTCGCTCTCGGATAAACCGGTCAGCATGTGAGTCGTGCCGAGCGCGACCCGCCCGTTGTCCCAGCCCAGCCCGTCACGGCTGGTGTAGACGCGGTAGCTCTCGGCGGCGTCGCCCACCAGGCCGACGCTGTCGATGGGTGAGGGCCGCCAGCTCAACGTCACCTGGCCTGGACCGTCGTTGCGGATGACCAGGTGGGTTGGCGGCTCGGGCAGCAGTGTCAGGTCAACCGCGTCCTGCGCCTCGAAATACTT
>CBFDAD010000065.1:0-7671 GCA_965602705.1 uncultured bacterium | reverse complement strand
TGCAGCAGGCGAGGTCCTCGTCGCCGGTAGCGACGAGGATGTGCTTTATGGTCTGCGCCCTGGCTTTTATGGCCTGCTCATCGTCGTAAAGCTAGACCAGACCTACAACAATCAGCCAGTTTACGTGCTCTATGGCCACGTTTCAGAGATCGTGGTGGAGGTTGGACAGCGGGTCGAGCCAGGACAGATGATCGGCGAATCGGGCGCGACGGGGGCGGCGCTAGGCCCCCACCTCCACTTTGAAGTACGGGTGGGCGAGAACGACTATGCGCACACACGCAATCCGCAGCTCTGGATGATCCCTTTCGACGATAGAGGTGCCGTAGCAGCCCGCGTCGTCGGCCGAGACGGGCAAACGCTGCCCGAGTTTTCGGTGCGACTCAGCCGCGCCGCTTCGCCCCGCTCCACCTATCGCAGTTGCTGGACCTACGCCGACAATCACGTCAATGGCGACGACGTTTTCGGCGAGACCGTCGTGTTTGGCGACATAGCGCCCGGACCATACTGGGTGCGTGTGGTGATTGACGGATACGAGTTTGCAGAGGCCGCGCTGGTGATGCCTGGTCGCACGACAGTGGTTACGCTCGAATTGCCGGTGCAGTAGTGGGTTCCAAGTGCTGGGTTAAGCCCTGGATGCTCTGCTTTGTGTTACTGGTGGTCGCCAGTTGCACCGACCAGGCCGACGCTATCGTACCCTCGATAACACGGGCTCCCCTGCTGACCGAGCTCGCTACTCCTTCCCCTGCGGCCACCGCGACCACTACGCCATCGCCCGCGCCGCCCACCCCATTGCCGACACTCCAGGGCCCCCACGTGGGCTTGCTGGTGACACCCCAAGACAGCGGCTATACACCGACAGAGCTGGCATTGCGGGAGCACTATTGGTTAGACTGGCCAGCGCCTGGACGCATCTTATCTACCTATCCTTATGGCGGACGCTGGCCAGGGGGCACCTGGGTACACCGAGGTGTGGACATCAACGCCAACACCGGCGATCCGGTCGTGGCAGTGGCGCCAGGCGTGATCACTGAAGCCGGTGACAACCTGGTCAACATCGACGGCCATATGAGCGACGCCTATGGCATCCACGTCTTTATGCGACTGGATCAGACCTTTGACGGCTGGCCCATTTACATCCTCTACGCCCACTTTTCCCAGGTATTGGTCAAAGAGGGGGACCACGTAGAAGGTGGACAACTCATCGGACTGGCCGGAGTCACCGGTTTTACCACCGGCCCCCACGTTCACCTGGAAGTGCGCATCGGTGAGAACGACCCCTCGCACACTCGTAACGCGGAATTGTGGCTTAAACCTCGTGATGGCACCGGCTCGTTAGCCGGTCGCCTGGTGGACCCTGAGGGAGAATACATCCACGAACGGACCATAAGCCTCTACAAAAATGAAGATCTGATTCGCCGCACCCGCACCTATGCCAGTTCGGTCGTCAACCCCGATGAAGGCTGGGGGGAGAACTTTGTCTTTTGGGAAATACCACCAGGTCGCTACACCGTGCGTGCGGATTTGGGAACCGAGACACACGTGGGATCGGCCGAGATCGTCGCGGGGCGGACAACGCTGGTCACTTTTACCACCCTTGGCATGCCTGCCACCCTTACCCCCAGTCCCGAGCCGTCTCCCACCCCCTAGTGCGGCAGGCTCAACGAGTGCTTGCCTCGCATAGAATCTTACAGCGCTGGCCCTACGGCCCCAGCCATTTTCTCTCTAACTCATTCAGCGTGCCGTCGCGGCGCATCTCGGCCAGAGCGGTGTTGAGCGCGTTCAACAGCTCATCACTCCCCCCAAGTACCGCCACCGCGTACTGCTCGTCGGTGACCGGGCCGCCGCTGATGGTCAAGTCATGGTCTGCGTTTTCGCTTGACCCTTTGCGCTGCGCAGGCGCCTGCCCGAGCGGCTCACCGGGAACAACTGCACGCGCCTTGAGAGCCATCAAAGCGGTGGCGCGGTCGGTGAGGGCAGCGTCGGCCTGGCCATCGGCTACCGCGGCCAGCGAGGCATCGGCCGAATCGGTGTGCAGTAACGACAGGCCTACCAGTCGCCGCGCCCAGCGCCGGGCGACGGTATCCCCGTCGGAGCCGAGCTCCACTGCCAGGGCACGACCGCCCAGGTCCTTCATCTCATCAATGCGAACGTCAGCGGGACTGATTGCCTCCTGCTGACCAGGAGGCACAACAAGCACCTGCCCTGCATCAAAGTACGGCACCGAGTACGCAAAGTCAGCGCTGCGTCCTACGTCCACGACCACAGCCGAGATGACCGCATCGACTTGCCCCGCCGTAAGCGCATCATACAGCCCATCAAAGCTCAAGTTTGCGTAAAACCGCACCTCTAAACCCAGCCGCTCCCCGAGCTGCCGTGCTAACTCTACGTCGAAACCAGATAACTGGCCGGTCCCATCTACGTACTCAAAGGGCACCCAGTTCGCTTCCATACCCACCCGAATGACACCCTGTTCCTGGATACGCCGCCAGACCAAGTCCGGCTCCGCTGAGGCGCAGCCTGCGAGTAGAAAGCAGATGGCAGACAATAAAAAAAGACCAGGGATTGAATCCGCAAGCCTGATCACTTTGCTACTGACCGCTTGCGTACGCCTGCACTTCCAGATATATCGGTTTGGGTTCAAACTCGGTCGTGACAAAGGCATAGTTGTCGCGATAGTTGTGGCGGGGAGTGGGAAGGCGAAAGGTCCACATAGCGACCACGGGACACCAGGACCAATGTTGTCGCGCCCACTCAAAAGCGCCAATTGTGTAAAGAATCCGCTGGGACGGGCTGACGGAATTTGTCCAGCGAGGATGATCGTTCCAGCCCGCCTCGGTAACATAGATAGGCTTGTGCTCGTCGCCGTGCTGGATCATAATCTGACGCAACAGCTCGACGCGGCGAAAGTTCAAGGCATCGGGAGTAGGGTCAGCTTCCGGCGGCGATTGGAGTCCGTACGCGTGGGCCGCCAGCCCATCAAAAAAGGGTGCTGCGCCACTTTGATACATCCCCTCCAAATAGAGCAAATCATTCAAGCCGGCCGGACTGCCAGGCGGTTCCAACGTCGGAGCCAGGGCACCGGCCAGCATCACAAGGTCAGGGTTGGCAGCCTTAGCCAGGGGATAGACGGTTCGCAACAGCTCTGTGTATGCAGCGGGATCAACCGGGCGGTAGCCCCATTCAAAGCTCAGGTTAGGCTCGTTCCAGATGATAACGTGATCCACCCGACCCCGGTAGCGATCAGCAAAGGCAGCCACAAAGCGACCAAAATCATCAAAAGCGCCGGTGTCCAGATAGGTCAGTGTGGTCTCCACCTCGCCGGGGCTGCTTGCGTCCCGCTCGCCGGGCTGTGCCCAGTCAGGGGTCCAACCTAACCGGGCGATGACGGTCAGGCCCTGGCTCTGAGCGTGGGCGATGACCCGATCGGTGTGGCCCCAATTGTACTGGCCCTGCGACGGCTCTATGTACGGCCAGGGAAAATACTCTACGACCCAAGGCGCCCCCATCTGGCGCACCATGCGCAGGGTGCGCTGAATCTTCCACGGTTCCACCTCGTCGGTCAACCGTGTGTGCACACCCATCAGCCGATTATGCGTCGTGACCGTTTGAGGTGGGTCCAGAACGACGAGGGGAGCGGCTGGCTTGAGACGAAAAAAGTTCCAGGCCAGTGCCAAGACCAATAACAATCGTCCCCAAAGGCGCAATCGGAATCCCGCCTGGCAGGATCGAGAGGGTTTCATATCTGTTTTTTCTTCGTCTTTCACATTGGTCTCCTATGGACCATGAAGCCTTCTTTTTTCAAGTCACCACTTGACCCGTGAGGAATGGCGGCGCCACAAACCAAGACAGCCGGTGCGATGCGAAGGATGACAGACTCTAGAAGATTATACTCAAACGTCTTTGGCGGAGCAAGTCTTTTCTATTCAACACTCGACCATTGTTCCTAATCATAGTGCCGGGTTGCGGAGCAGCCGATCACCAATTTGGAAACTATCATCTCCTCCCGCACGACACCTTAACGATTCACTGAACCAATAAATGTACCGCCTGCCAGAACAAGTTTTTATCTTGACATATCAACCCCCCAGACCGCCTGGCTTGCCTGGTGTAGCCCAAGCGCTGTGTCTGTGTTATAATGCGTTTGGCGAGGTCAAATCTGACGACGGGGTGTGGTAAAGACAGACATTATGCTAAAGAGTAGGATAATTCGCGGAACGGCTTACGATTTGCGGGCCGAGACATACGATTATTTTCTCCCCGACCGCTCGTGGGAGATTGCTGGTTGGGCGCGGTTGGCCCGTCGCTATGGCCAGCGCGTCGTTGAATGGATGTGCGGCACCGGTGAACTGGCGTGCGGACTGGCACGCCGAGGTTTCCAGATGATCGGCGTCGACCTGGTGCCGGAGATGTTGGCCGTAGCCGAGAGACGGGCAGCGGTCTTGCCGCCCGAGAGACGCCCCCACTGGATCCAGGACGACATCCGCGACGCTGCACTCCCCCGGCGCGACAACGATTTAGCACTCATCTCGGTCGGCTCCTTTGGGCGTATGCTGACGCGAGATGACCAACTCGATGCTCTGCGCACCATCCGGCGCCACTTGCGTCCGGGCGGCGCCCTCGCAATGGCGATCGGTCTGGCTTCGAGTGGGTCACACCCCGATCAGAGCGGCATCCTTGGGCCTTTGCGACCGACACCGCCCGATCTCACCGTGCGCAAGGTGGTGCGTAACCGCTACGATGCCACTGCCCGGCTGATGACGATCCACGACCAGGTTGAGGTTCAGCACAGGGATAACAAGCGCTTCTTTGAGTACGCCTTCGCCGTGCGTCTGTTCGCGCCTGACGAGATTGCCCGGCTCTTGACCCAGGCCGGCTTTGTCGGTATAGGTATGTTTGGCGATTATGATTTGCAACCATGGCGCGAGGGCGCACCCGAGTGGATTGTAGTCGCTGAACGCCCTTTGACCTGACTTGACCAGGGCACATATGCGCGTGGATTAATCCAGCCAGTCCTGCCTCTATCTGGGTTCCCATTTTGAAAGCGAGGAGAAAGATGCGCAAAATCACTATAGCAACAGTACAGATGAAACCCCAACTAGGCGAGATGGAAGACAATCTGGTGGCCATGTCCAATTGGATCAAAAAGGTCGCCACAGAACAAAAAGTGGACCTGATCGTCTTTCCCGAGCTGATCACCACCGGCTACGAATGTGGTGTGAGTTTTACCGATTACGCTCAGCGCGTACCAGGGCCATCCGTCAACTTGGTCGGCCAGCGAGCCAGCGATTATGGCGTCCACATCGCGTTCGGTCTGGTTACTAAAGAAAAGGTCGAGAGCACCTTGCACAACACAATGGTGATACTTGGACCCGATGGCGATCTGATCGGTCAGTATCACAAAGTCCATCTGCGCGGTGAAGAGCGCATGACCTTTCGGCCCGGCTTTCGCTACACGGTCCTGGAGACCGACTTTGGCGCTGTGGGCATGATATTGGGCTGGGACCTGACTTTTCCCGAGGTGGCCCGTTCGCTGGCATTGGAAGGGGCCGAGTTGTTAGTGGTTGCGGCCAACTGGGAAAAGGCTCGCGCCGACGAATGGCGTACTTTTTTGCTGGCACGCGCATATGAGAACGCCGTATTCGTGGCTGCCGCCAATCGCATCGGCGACGAGCCCTCGTATAGCTTTGGTGGGGACTCGGCCATTATCGGTCCTCGGGGCCAGGTATACGCCTCGTTGACCGGCGAAACCGACGCCGAAACAGGTGAACCCATCGAAGGGTACGTCGTCGCCCAGATAGATTTGGACGACGTGCGCCAGTGCCGCGAAGAATCCCAGATCTTTCAATATCGCGAGCCCGCCTCCTACCGGTCAATTGTGAAAAAGTACTAACAAGGAGCAGAGATGATTGACCTGCGCAGCGACACTGTCACCAAGCCGACGCCGGCCATGCGCGAAGCGATGTATCGGGCTGAGGTGGGGGACGACGTGATGGGCGAAGACCCTACGGTCAACCGACTTGAAGAGATGGCGGCTGAACGTATGGGCAAACCAGCGGCGCTGTTTGTCGCCAGTGGTACAATGGGCAACGCAGCAGCTCTGCTGGCCCATTGTCAACGGGGGGACGAAGTCATCCTGGGCGACATGGCCCATTCTTTCCTATACGAAGCGGGAGGCATGGCGGCGCTGGGTGGTATCAACCCGCGACCACTCCCCAACCTGCCTGATGGCACCATCCGGCTCGATCAGATTGAAGCCTCCATTCGGCCCGACGACCCGCATCACCCCCGCAGCCGGCTCATCGCCCTGGAGAACTCGCACAACCACTGCGGCGGGGCCGCCATCCCGCTCGGCTATTTCGCCGCTGTCCGCGAGCTGGCCGACCGGCATCATCTTAAAGTCCACCTGGACGGAGCGCGGATCTTTAACGCGGCCGTGGCCCTGGGCGTGGAAGCCCGGGAGATTATGCAACACGTCGATTCGATCACTTTTTGTCTGTCAAAGGGATTGAGCGCGCCAGTGGGCGCGCTGCTGTGTGGCGACGAGGACTTTATCTATCACGCCCGCCGCATCCGCAAGATGCTTGGCGGCGGTATGCGCCAGGCAGGCGTCATCGCGGCAGCGGGCGTCGTCGCCCTGGAGCAGATGGTAGACCGGCTCGCCGAGGATCACGCCCGCGCCCGGCGCCTGGCCGAGGGCGTCGCGTCCATCCCTGGATTCACCATCGACCTGGAACGAGTGCAGACCAACATCATCTTCTTTGACCTGGCACCAGACAAGCCGGCGCCCAAAGAGATAGTTGCCCGGCTACGCGAACGCGGCGTGCTGATGAGCTATTATCCAGGCGAGGGCTTTCGCGCCGTGACCCACTGCTGGATAGACGACCAGGGAATCGAAAAGGCGCTAGAGGCCCTGAAAGAGGTCCTTGCTGCCCCCGTGCATTAGGTCCCAGACTGCGAACGATTCACGGGGAGCACGCCCCGCCCGGCCAAATTGATAAAGTGAAGCGAAACCCCGTCTACGGATGAGCGAGCAAGACCACCGGCAGGTAAACGTAGCGGTCCGTCGGCATCACCGCGACCGCGTTCGAGCGCATCAATAGATCGCCGCCCGTGTCCCACCCTTCGACCACTACCGTGTACCAGGCGTAATTGACGAGATCAGTCAACGTATAAGCGAGCGTGGTCGTCGGCAGACCAAGCACGAGCGTGCCGGGATAGGCTGCGCTCCCCTGACCACTCAGCGTGGAACTGATGGCAAAACTGGCCAGGGCCGGTTCGCTGCCGACCAATCGCCAGGCCAGATGAATGCGTTCATCGCCCGGCCAGGCCGCCAGGTTTAAAAGGACCTGCACCTCGTAAGCGCCCATGTCAGGGGCACTGCCGACCG
The DNA here is from genome assembly GCA_965602705.1 of uncultured bacterium. Taxonomy (GTDB): domain Bacteria; phylum Chloroflexota; class Anaerolineae; order S140-20; family S140-20; genus CBFDAD01. Next base: position 284 of record CBFDAD010000065.1, on the reverse strand, counting down.
GACGAGGCCGTCCGGCGAGATCGACGGCGATGCCCTGCTCAAGTCCGGCGTTGATCGCAGGTGAGCCATCGCCGAGCTGAAAATCGTCCCCCGCCCGAAACAATGGATCGGCGTTCAAGTTACCCTCGCCCGGCCACACCTCCTGCCCCTCCACGTCCGAATAAGTGGCCGTGATGATCGACAGCGGGTCTAGACTGATGGATTGGGCGTTGTGCCACAGGATAGAATCGACCACCGTGGCACGACCGCCGTTGAGGCCCACGTGGTCTTGGTACAGCGCCAGT
>CBFDAD010000064.1:0-7745 GCA_965602705.1 uncultured bacterium | reverse complement strand
GGTCCTGACGCGGTAGTCGGGGTAGCTCCTGACGCGGTACGCGGAGCGGGTGTAGCCTGCGTTGTAGTAAAAGGCGCTGCCTCGCAGCACCCGCATGAGGCTGTTGCCCGCCTCCAGGTTCTCCCGCCCGTCGGTTGGATCGTAGGGATATCCGAACTCGGGTTCTTTCATGTTCTTGCCCCACAAACTGATGGTCCACTCCCACACGTTGCCCGCCAAGTCCAGCAAGCCGTAGGGGCTGGCCCCTTGGGGATAGACTCCCACGGGCGTGGTGTCGTCTATGTCACTTTCTTTGGTGTTGCAGCGCTCCGCATCCCACTGGTTCCCCCAGGGATAGACCCGCCCGTCGGTGCCGCGCGCCGCCTTTTCCCACTCGGCTTCGCTGGGCAGGCGAAAGGGTTTGCCGGTGACCTGGGCGAGCCAACCGCAGTAAGCCAGCGCGTCGTGCCACGAGACGTGCACCACGGGGTGGTCGTGTTTGCCTGCCGGGGGTGACGCGTCTTCCCAATGGTCGGGCGGATGATGACCGGTCGATTGCACAAAAGCCAGGTATTGGGCGTTTGTCACCGGTGTCTTGGCCATGAAATAGTCCGGGAGGTACACGGTGTGCTGAGGCTGCTCCCGATCTTCGGCCTCGCGGTCCGTTTGGGGGTCGCTGCCCATGAGGAATTCTCCGGCGGGGATGAGGATCATCTCTGGCTTAGAGTCGTGTGTTGTTTTCATCGCTAGACCTCGCTTTGATTAACAGTCTGGTCGCGTCTACCGGGACATAGGTGATCTTACCGTCTGTCACTTCTTTCCGTTATCGCTCCCACCGGGGGGCACATCACCGCCCACTACCTGGGCCAATTTCGACCCCTGTTCGCCCAGCACTGTGATGAGCCCACTGATCTCCAGGAGTTCAACCCTGAACCGGTCAGCGCCCGCTCTGTCGATTATCAGGTGCGGGTCAGGCCCTGCTATGGCCTCGACTTTCAGCGAGCTGTTCACCCGTCTGATCCACTGTTTCCCGCCCATAAATCCTCCTGGGAATTGGTCTCAATCTGGTCCGTTGGCGCCGGTCTTGGTCAGCGTTATCCGCCTATCGCTGCTCCCTCAGGTGAGCCAACCCTGGGCACGGCAGTCTGCTTGCTAGCGCGTGGCGCATCAGTATAGTTCTCCTATTGTGTTAAGTCAACCCGAACTTGGACGCGGCACGTGGGCGTGCCTTACTCCTCATTTTGGATGCGGAAAAGGCGCTGGGGTAAGTTCACAGGTTGGTGACGTTCGGACTGCCAGGGGCCATATAAGCAGAGAGAGCCAGGGACGCCGATCCCTAGCTCTCGTGCAAAAAGGAGGAGAAGAAGAGAATCTACACCAAAAGCTTCGATTAAATGATATCATAGAGGGTAATTTGGGTGCTGGACGTTTACCCTACGATTTCCCTACGTAATGGTTGGCCTGAAGGAATTGGTTCTTGACCTTCTGGCCGCTGTGGTGTACCCTTTTGTGGGAGGGGGAACACCGAACATGTACCGGCTGTTAGAAGGGTGGCGCGAATGACAGACCCACGACGGGGCCTGGGACGACGGGGCGAGGATTTAGCCGTCGCTGAGTTGGCTCGACGCGGTTACAAGATCCTGCGGCGCAACTGGCGTTGTCCACGCGGCGAGGTGGACGTCGTGGCCGATCACGACGGCTGGCTGGTCTTTGTCGAGGTGCGCACTCGCCGTGGGAGTGAGCTGGGGACGCCTGAGGCCTCGATTACCCTCGCCAAGCGCGCCCGCTTGATCCAGGTCGCTGAGAGTTACCTGGTCGAGTTTGAGGTGGGCGAGGTGGATTGGCGCATCGACGTCGTCGCGGTCGAACTGACGCGCGGCGGCAAGCTGGTGCGGGTTGATGTTTACGAGAACGCGGTGACGGGATGAGCGCTGGGGAGGAGAGGGGCGTGGGTGTTCTGCCGCCGTTGGTGGTGATCGTTGGTCCGACGGCTGTAGGCAAGACGGCGGTGGCGTTGTGCCTGGCCGGGGCGTTGGATGGCGAGATTGTCTCGGCGGACTCGCGGCAGGTGTATCGCGGTATGGACATCGGCACGGCCAAGACGACGCCAGAGGAGCGCGGGCGGGTGCCGCATCACCTGATCGACGTGGTAGATCCCAACGAGACGCTTTCTCTGGCGCAGTTTCAGCGCCTGGCCTACGCCGCCATTGATGACATCCTGGCACGCGGGCGGCTGCCATTGCTGGTCGGTGGAAGCGGGCAATACGTGCGGGCGGTGGTTGAGGGGTGGGGCGTGCCCGAGGTCGCACCGCAGCGGCGGCTGCGCGCGGCGCTGGAGGCGTTGAGCAGCGACGAATTGGCGCGCTGGTTGACGGCTCTGGACCCGGTCGCCGCCGGGCGCATTGACCCACGCAACCGCCGCCGGGTGATCCGGGCGCTGGAAGTGACGCTGGTCACCGGACGGCCTATCAGCGCACAACAGCGCAAGTCGCCGCCACCTTACCGCGTATCCCAAATCGGGCTGTCGCTGGCGCGTCCGTTGCTCTACCAACGCATTGACGCCCGTGTGGAGCGTATGATGGCGATGGGGTTGTTAGAAGAAACCCGTCGCCTGGCCGAGGTTTACGGCTGGGACGTACCGGCCATGTCTGGTTTGGGTTACGCCCAACTGGGGGCACATCTTCGGGGAGAGATGACGCTGGAAGAGTCTGTGGCGGCGATCAAGCGTGAGACGCGCCGTTTCGTGCGCCAGCAGGCTAATTGGTTCAAGCCTGGCGACCCGTCCATCCAGTGGTTCGACGCCATCGCGGCGGACCACTTGCCCCCTGGCACCGCCGCCGGGGCGCGTATCCCGCCAGATGGTCAAGGGGGAACGCATGCACCCGGGGCAGGGCGCACGGCCGAAATGATAGAACGGTTTCTGAGAGATTGGTTAACCAGGTAAAGACCCTTTCTTCAGCGCTCCGCGCGTGTAAAAGATGGAGAGCAAGCAAGGAAATTTTTCGTCTTTGACTCGCTTGGCTACATCGATTATAATAGATGCAGAACAAGCCGGTATCTTGTAGAGAACGTGTATCATGCCGCTACAGCGCTCATCAGAAGGTCTGCAGATTGTCGTGTTGGGCGGCGGCCATGGTTTGTCCACCCTGCTGCGAGGTCTGAAAGAGCACGGGGTCGGGTTGACGGCCATCGTCACCGTGGCTGACGATGGCGGCAGTTCGGGGCGATTGCGACGCGAATTGGGTGTGTTGCCACCGGGCGACTTTCGCAACTGTCTCACCGCCCTGGCCGATTCCGAGGCATTGATGACGCGGCTTTTTCAGTATCGCTTCGGTGAAGGGACAGGGCTGGGCGGACATAGCTTTGGCAACCTGTTTATCTTGGCCATGGCTGAGATCAGCGGGAGCTTTGAGCGCGGTTTGGCGGAATCGAGCCGCGTTCTGGCCGTGCAAGGACGGGTGTTGCCCAGCACCCTGCAAGATGTGACGTTAGTGGCGCTTTTGCGGGGAGAGCGCGAAGGGGCTCTGAAGCGGGTCGTGGGTGAGTCGCACATCACCCAGGCAAGCGGCACCATTGAACGGGTTTTCCTGGAACCGGAGCGGGTGCCCGCTTATCCTGACGCCGTACGGGCTATTCTGAGCGCCGATCTCGTTCTTGCCGGGCCGGGAAGTTTGTATACCAGTGTGTTACCCAATCTGCTGGTGCCCGGCATCGCCGAGGCGGTGCGTGCTAGCCGAGCGCTCAAAATCTATGTGTGTAACGTCGCCACACAAAAGGGTGAGACGGACCACTATACCGTGGCCGACCACGTGACAGCGCTGGATGCACATCTGGGGCCGGGTGTTTTACCAATCGTCCTGGCTAATGATAACCTGGAGGCGGGGCCCACGCTGCCTGAGGGCGTTGAGATGGTCACACTGGACGCGAGCGCACTGGCTGCCCCGGCGGGTAGCAGGAGGGGTCAAACCGTTGGGACGGCGGGTGCGACCTATCAGTTAGTGACGTCCGATCTGGTAGACCCCGTCTGTCCCTGGCGTCACGACCCGGTCCGATTAGGCTGTGCCGTTCTCGATCTGTACCGTGCCAGGTAAATGAGTGACCCACCACAGATTGACACAGATTCGTCGCCATTCTGGGCGTGGTCCAGTAAATACTAGCCTATCTGTGCAGTCTGTGTAGAATAAAGATCAACCAATCTAAATTGAGGAGGGTAAAAATGAAAGTCGGTATCAATGGTTTTGGGCGCATCGGCCGTCAGGTTTTAAAGGCCGCATTGGAAAAGTATCCCAAAGAGTTTCAAATCGTGGCTGTCAACGACCTGGTTGACGCTAAAACGAACGCCCATCTCTTCAAGTATGACTCGAACTATGGCCGCTTTGACGGCGAGGTCAAGGTAGTAGGCGGCGACTTGGAGATCGATGGCCATCGCATCAAGGTGTTGTCTGAAAGAGACCCGGCTGCGCTTCCTTGGGGCGACCTGGGAGTGGAGATCGTGGTCGAATCCACCGGTATCTTTCGCGACAGAGCAGGTGCCTCCAAGCATCTGCAGGCTGGCGCCAAGAAGGTCCTCATCTCCGCCCCGGCCAAGGGTGAGGACTTGACCGTGGTTTTGGGCGTTAACGACGAGATGTACGATCCGGCCAAGCACCACATCGTTTCTAACGCCTCCTGCACCACCAACTGCCTGGCGCCGGCTGCCAAGGTCTTGCTTGATAACTTTGGCATCGTGAAGGGCTTGATGACCACCATTCACTCTTACACCAACGATCAACGCATCCTGGACCTGGCACATAAAAAGCTGCGCCGGGCGCGAGCGGCCGCTCTCAACATCATCCCCACGACGACCGGTGCGGCCAAGGCCGTCTCGCTGGTCATTCCCGAACTAAAGGGCAAGTTTGACGGCTACGCACTGCGCGTACCCACCCCCACCGTTTCCATCGTAGATGTCATCTGCGAGCTGGAAAAGAGCACCACGACTGAGGAGGTCAACGCGGCCTTCAAGGCGGCTTCCGAGGGGCCGATGAAAGGCATCCTGGGCTATAGTGAAGAGCCGCTGGTGAGCATGGACTACAAGGGTGATCCTCGCTCCTCAATCATCGACGCGGATCTGACCAACGTGATAGGTGGCAATATGGTCAAAGTCGTCACCTGGTACGATAACGAGTGGGGCTACTCGGTGCGCTGCGTAGACCTGATCAAGTTGATGATTGACAAGGGGCTGTAATGACAAAGAAGACCGTTCAAGATGTTGACGTGCAGGGCAAACGCGTTCTGCTGAGGGTGGATTTCAACGTCCCTCTGCAGGACGGCGTGATCACTGACGACCGGCGCATACGGGCCGCCTTGCCCACTATCAACTATCTGCTTGAGAGGGGTGCGACGGTGATTGCGATGTCGCACATGGGGCGCCCTAAAGGCCAAGTGGTCGATGGGCTACGTCTCACGCCGGTGGCAGCGCGCCTGGCAGAATTGTTGGATCGACCGGTGACCAAGCTGGACGATTGCGTCGGTGAGGCGGTTGCAGGGGCAGTGGCGTCGTCTCGGCGGGGTGTTGTTATTTTGCTGTACACCCTGCGTTTACACCCCGTGTATAAAAAGCACGACCCCGAGTTTGCCAGGCAACTGGCCGCGTTGGCTGATCTGTACGTGAACGACGCTTTTGGTGCAGCCCATCGCGCCCACGCCTCAGTCGTGGGTGTGGCTGAATACCTGCCTGCCGTCGCTGGTTTCTTGATGGAAAAGGAACTGGCGGCCCTGGGCGGGGCGCTGGAAAATCCGACCCGGCCCTTTGTCGCCATCCTGGGTGGCGCCAAGATCTCGGGCAAGATCGAGGTGGTTGACAACCTGTTGCCCCAGGTCGATCACTTGCTCATCGGTGGCGGTATGGCCAACACGTTCTTCAAGGCGCAAGGCCATCCAGTGGGTGACTCGTTGGTGGAGGACGGCGCACTGGACATTGCGCAAGCGACGTTGGCCAAGGGCGGTGCAAAGTTGGTTTTGCCCGTGGACGTCGTCGTCGCTGATGCCTTTGATGCTCAAGCCAAGAGCAAGGTAGTCGCGGTTGACCAGGTGCCTGATGGCTGGCGCATCATGGATGTGGGACCGGAGACGCTGAAGCGGTTTGCAAAAGTGTTGCGTCAGGCGCGCACCGTCGTCTGGAATGGCCCTATGGGTGTGTTCGAGATGAAAAAGTTTGCTGAGGGGACTTTTGCTGTGGCGCGCTCGTTGGCTGAAACCGATGCCGTGACCGTCATTGGGGGTGGAGACTCGGCGGCGGCCGTCGAGCAGTCAGGTTTGGCCGACAAGATGTCGCACATCTCGACCGGAGGCGGAGCCAGCCTGGATTTTCTGGCCGGCAAAACCTTGCCCGGTGTGGCCGCGTTAAGTGATTGAGCTCTCAAGACTTGGAAAGTCCCTCGGACTTTCCAAGTCTTGACCTCTAAATTAAGCGAGGCGCGAGATGGCATCTATACTTGTCATTGATGACGATGAGATCGTGGCCAGGAGTGTAGATCTGAGCCTGCGTCGCAGTGGTTTTCAGGTGTCCGTCGCCAACACGGGCGTGGCAGGTCTCAAGAAGGCGCGGCGGGCAATCCCCGACTTGATCATCCTCGACATTCTCATGCCTGGAATGGACGGCTATGCGGTTTGCCGCAGGCTTCGCGCTGATCCATTGCTCAAGGCGGTACCGGTCCTGTTCCTTACAGCCAGAGGAAAGGACGAGGACAAGATAGAAGGCTTTCGCGCTGGCGCTGATGATTATCTTACCAAGCCTTTCAACATCGATGAACTCATCTTGCGTGTGAAAGCGATCCTGAGGCGCAATCAGGCTGCCCCCCAGGAAGCAACGCCTCCTCCCCGGACCTTACAGGTGGGTGAGTTGGTCCTCGATTGTCGTACCTTCGAAGTGATTACACCCGTCAAGAAAGCCTTACTCACGCCCATCCAGTTTGATTTGCTCTACTTTTTGATGAGTCACGCGGGTGAGGTTTTTTCTGCTGAGTATCTTTTACGCGAGATATGGGATTATCCCTTTGATACCGGTAGCCCTGACCTGGTGCGGGTGCACGTGCGCAACATCCGAGAGCGCATTGAGCCGGACTCTGCTAACCCCGTTTATCTGCGCACTGTTTCAGGTCATGGCTACATCATTTCCGTACAGTGAATCTGTGTCCTCGAACAACCCTCGCGCCGACAAGGGCGCTTCCCAGCTTTGTATACTGATCGTAGAAGACAATATCGAAACGGCAGAGATGATTCGCCAGTTGCTGGAGCACGATGGCTATCAGGTCGTGGAGTTAACCTCTGGCGTAGAGGCGCTTGACCTGATCGCTGCTGTGGAGCGCGGCGAAGCCCCCCCCTTTGACCTGGCCTTACTCGACATCATGATGCCTCAGGTCAATGGCTATGAGGTATGTCAGGAGATTCGTCGGACCGAGCCGTTGGGATACATACCGATCATCATGGTCACGGCGCTCAACGCCATGGATGACATGGTCCGTGGATTGGATTTGGGGGCAGATGATTATTTGGTCAAGCCCTTTAATCCCAAGGAGCTGCTGGCGCGCGTGCGCGCGGCGCTACGCATTCGCGATGCGGATCGCACGATGCGGCGGCGTAACTGGCAGCTGGCGATGCTTAATGCACTCAGCGATGCGATAAGTGGGTCTCTGGACGTAGATGAGGTGTTGCGGGCAGGAGTGAGCCACATAACCCAACGTTTGGATTTGGCCTATGCGGTGGTCTTTTTGCTCGACCGGCGGACG
>CBFDAD010000063.1:0-7749 GCA_965602705.1 uncultured bacterium | reverse complement strand
CTTTCCAAACCCAGGGCCGCTACGTTATTGTGCTATCGCTGGCCGGTGCAGCGCTAGGCTTGCTGCTAACACCCTATATCACGACGCGTCCATTCCGCAAGGCAAGGGCGCAACTCCGTCAGATCCCGGCGCAGACACTGGTTGCTACCGTCATTGGTCTCGTGGTCGGCCTGATCCTAGCCGCACTGATGGCCTTTCCTCTCTCGTATCTTCCCAAACCGTTCAGCCAAATTCTCCCCTTTGTGGGCGTTGTCCTGTTTAGTTACCTGGGCATCGCCGTCATGGTCATGCGCCAGCGGGACATCTTTAACGTGCTCGGTGGGCGGCTGTCAGGTCGCACAGGTGCGTCATCCCTGACCAGTGCTAATTACTATATCCTGCTTGACACCAGCGTCATCATTGACGGGCGCATCGCTGATATCAGCCAGACAGGCTTTGTTATGGGCGAAATGCTGGTACCCCGCTTTGTACTCAACGAGCTGCAGTATGTGGCTGACTCGGCTGATCGACTGCGACGCAACCGCGGTCGGCGTGGGCTGGAGATCCTCAACGACTTGTTAAAGGACCCCAAGGTTTTGGTGCGCATCACTGATATGGACGTAGAAGAAGCGCATCAGGTAGACGACAAGCTAGTGCTGCTTGCCAAACAACTGCGTTGCCCGGTTATGACCAACGACTATAATTTGAACCGGGTAGCCGAGTTGCAGGGTGTGCCCGTGTTGAACGTGAACGAACTAGCCAACGCCGTCAAAGCGGTCCTCTTGCCCGGTGAGACGATGAACATCCAAGTCATCCAAGAGGGCAAGGAGTACAATCAAGGTGTAGGTTATTTAGATGATGGGACCATGGTCGTCGTCGAAGACGGCCGTAGATACATTAACAAAGAGATCGAGGTGAATGTTACCAAGGTTCTGCAAACAGCAGCCGGGCGGATGATCTTTGCCAAACCCGAGAATTCCGGTTAGGCATACGAACGCTGTCAAATTGCTCGAATCCATTTTATACCGAGTTCCACCGGCGCCATTCACCGTTCGGGGGTTACAGGGAGAATAAACGCCAATGACGCTACAAGTCTATAACGTGCTCACGCGCGAAAAAGAAGAGTTTGTCTCACTGGTCGAAGGCAGGGTGCATATGTATGTGTGTGGCCCTACCGTTTACAATCACGCACACCTGGGTCACGCCAAAACTTATATCGCTTTCGACATCGTCAACCGCTATCTGCGCTTCAAGGGGTACAAGGTCCTCTACGTGCAAAACATCACCGACGTGGGACACTTGCTCGACACGGGTGAAGATCGCATCCTGAAAGGCGCCCGACGGGAGCGAGTTGAGCCAATGGAGTTGGTCGAGACCTATACCCGCAGCTATTTTGATGACATGGACAAGTTGGGCGTTATGCGCCCCGACATCTCGCCTCGGGCCAGTGGCCACATACCTGAGCAGATCGAAATGATCAAAGCTCTGCTGGAAAAAGGTCACGCCTACGAGGTGGATGGCACGATCTACTTTGACGTGAGCAGCTTTGACGAATATGGCAAGCTGTCACGACGTAAAGTCGAGGACTCGGAGGCCGGCGCGCGCATCGCTGTGCGCGAGGAAAAGCGTCACCCCGCCGATTTTGCCCTGTGGAAAAAAGCCGAGCCGGAGCACATTTTGCGCTGGCCCAGTCCCTGGGGCTGGGGCTACCCCGGCTGGCACATCGAGTGCTCAGCTATGTCCACCAAGTATCTGGGCGAGACCTTTGACATTCACGGCGGCGGCCTAGACAACATATTCCCCCACAACGACTGCGAAATCGCTCAAGCGGAGGCAGCCACAGACAAAGCCTTTACCCGCTACTGGTTGCTAGCTGGTACGTTGACCGTCAAAGGGGTCAAGATGAGCAAGAGCCTGGGAAACTTTCTTACCCTCAAAGATGCCTTCAAGCTGTACAACCCTTATGCCTTGCGCTTCTTTGTGCTGTCCAGCCACTATCGCAGCCCGGTTGATTTTAGCCGTGACGCGCTGCTGGCCGCCCAACGGGGCGTTGAGCGACTACACAGCGCCGTTCGCACTGTGCGCAGCCGCCTGGCGACCATGGGACCCTCAGGCACAGCCGACTTGTCTTACATAACCGACCTGGACCAATACCGAGATCGGTTCATCGAGGCGATGGACGACGACTTTAACACTGCTGGTGCGCTGGCTGCCCTATTCGACATGAATCGGGAGATCAACCGGCAGATCAACTCGGGCGACCCCATCAGCAGGGGCACGCTGGCCGGCATTGATCGCCTCTATCGCGAGTTGGGCGGCAAGGTCTTGGGCCTCATCCCTGACGATCTGGGCACCGAGCGGGCATCAGCAGGCCTCGAATCCAGCCTGATGCAACTGTTGATTGACATGCGCGACGAATACCGCCGCGATAAAGAATTCCAAAAGGCCGATGCAATCCGCGATCGGCTCACGCTGCTGGGCGTCGTTCTGGAAGACCGCCCGGGTGGCACTGCCTGGCGCCTGGGCAGTGATAGCGCAGAGTAAGAAGAATTCACGTCCCCCGTTTTTCACTGATCAGCACGCCTTGGGAAAAACGGCAGCTCAATCAAATAATGGTAGATATACTATACGGTCGTCGTCCGGTCTACGAAGCATTGCGTGCCGGACGGCGACGCATTTATAAACTCATACTGGCCGACGGTGTCCGTGTCCAAGGAAAAGGTGCGGGCAACATCGGCCACGCTGTCTCAATGGCACAGGCTGCCGGCGTGAACATAGCTCGCAGCCCACGCCAAGAGCTCGACCGGCTGCTCGCGTCCGGTTCATCGGGGATGACGCCTAATCACCAAGGTGTCATCGCCGAGGCCAGCCCCTATCCCTACGCAGAGTTGGACGACATCTTTGCGCTAGCGTCTCACCAAAACACCCCACCCCTGCTTCTACTCCTCGATCTGCTCCAAGACCCTCAGAACGTCGGCAGCCTGCTGCGCACTGCCGAAGCAGTCGGCGCCCACGGGGTGATCATTCCGCAACGCCGGGCTGTCGGTGTGACCCCTGCTGTCGTCAGTGCCTCGGCTGGCGCCATTGAACACCTGCTGGTGACCCAGGTGACCAATCTAGCGCGGGTCATAGACGAACTCAAGCGCCGTGACCTGTGGGTCGCCGGTCTAGAGGCCGACCCCGCCGCTCAGCTTTACGACCAGGCCAACTTGCGCGGTCCGCTGGCCTTGGTCCTTGGGAGTGAAGGAAGCGGCCTGCGCCGTCTAGTGCGCGAGAAATGTGACTTTTTGGTGCGGCTACCCATGTGGGGACACGTGGCGTCGCTCAACGCAGCAGTAGCGGGGTCCGTTGTGCTATACGAAGTCGAACGGCAAAGGCGTTCCATAAAACCGAACCAATGAGCAGATAACTCAAACCAACGACTCCTTCTCTGGGAACCTTACACCAACTTGCAGCGTCTCATTATCAGCCGAGAACAACTGCACTCGGCACACATTGACTGCAGGAGGTGCCCAGATGAAAACGATAACCACGCTGGCCCAAACCACGTTGGCGCTCACAGTCGCGCTAATTGCGCTACTGCTGATCGCTACTCCCGTGTTCGCCGACGGTATCATCATCCCCGACCCACCCATTTGCATCGATTGCCCTGAACCACCGCCACCGGAACCGGTCTGGCTGACCATCAAGTATCACCACGTAGACGTGACCATCCAGGATCAGGTAGCCGTGACCCACGTGGATCAGGTCTTTGTGAACGAATCGAGATGGCAGATCGAAGGCACCTACGTCTTTCCATTGCCGAACGACGCTGTCATCTCTGATTTTTCGATGTGGGTGGACGGCAAAGAGCTCGCAGGGGAACTGCTGGACCGCGATCAGGCCCGCCGCATTTACGAAGACATTGTGCGGCGACACCGCGACCCCGCCCTGCTAGAGTACGTTGATCGGGGCGCTTTTCGCGTCAGCATCTTTCCCATCCCGCCGGGCACGGAACGCCGGGTGGAGCTGGAGTACAGCCAGGTCTTGCCAGTAGACGCCGGTCTGGTGCGCTACACCTACCCGCTGGACACCGAGCGCTTTTCAGCTCGACCGCTGGAAGAGGTGAGCGTCAGCGTCTCCATCGCGTCGCCCGACGCTATCAAGGCCATCTACTCCCCCAGCCACAAAGTGATCGTAGACCGCGATGGGGACTATCGCGCCCGCGTCGGCTATGAAGAGCGGGATGTCTTGCCTGACCAAGACTTTGAGCTGGTGTACACTGTGTCGCCCGAGAACGTGGGCCTTAACCTGCTGAGCTATCGTGAACCGTCCCCATGGGACGAGGAGGGACAGGCTGACGGCTTTTTCCTCATGCTGGTCGCTCCACAGGTTGAGGTCAACCAGGAACAAGTCGTGGAAAAAGATATGCTCCTGATCCTGGATTCTTCGGGCTCAATGGAAGGGGAAAAGCTGGAGCAAGCTAAAGCAGCATTGGCCTACGTATTAGAACACTTGAACGAGGGCGATCGCTTTAACATCACCGACTTTAGCACCGGCGTGCGCCAGTATGCCCGCCATCCGCAGCCGGCCAGCCAGCGCGGCGCGGCCATCGCCTGGGTGCAGAGTTTAGGAGCTGGTGGCGGCACCGATATTAACCGCGCTTTGCTGGAGACCTTGTCCGGCGTGGACCCGGAGCGCCCTACGATCCTCATCTTTCTCACCGACGGCCAGCCGACCGAGGGTGAGGTCGCGATCGAACGCATTCTGGCCAACTTTGCCGGCGCAACCCAGCCCAATGTGCGTCTCTTTGCCTTCGGCGTGGGCAACGACGTCAACACCATCTTGTTAGACACACTGGCTCAGGAACAGCGAGGGGCTAGCGGTTACGTGCAGCCCGGCGAGCGCATCGACGAAGAGGTCTCGGCCTTTTACGCCAAGGTCAGCACACCGTTACTGGCCGACATCGCCATCGAGGTCGAGGGTGTACATATCGAAGACGTATACCCTTACCCCCTCCCTGACCTGTTCGCCGGCTCGCAATTGGTGATTGTCGGGCGCTATCGCCAAGGAGGCCCGGCGACGGTCCGGTTGACCGGCCAGGTCAACGAGCGGGAGCAGCGTTTCATCTACGAAGGCTTTTTTGAGACGTCCGGGGGCGACAACTTCATCCCGCGCCTGTGGGCCACGCGCAAGATTGGCTATTTGCTCAACCAGATTCGCCTGCACGGTGAGAACCGCGAGTTGGTAGACGAGATCGTTGAGCTGAGCATCCGCTACGGCATCGTCACGCCGTACACCTCTTACCTGGTGCAAGAGGGGACCGACGTATTGACGCCGGAAGGACGCCGCACCATCGCCGCTGACGAGTTTAACTCACTATCAGCCGCGCCCGAACTGTACACCGGTGCAGAGGCAGTAGAAGAAGCCGAGGCGAAAGCCGCAATCCAGGACGCCGAACGAGCTGCTGCACCCACCAGCGAAACTGCCGCGGCGGTTCAAGTCGTCGGCGCCAAAGCCTTTGTCTACCGTGACGGCGCATGGATCGACACCACCTTTGACCCATCACGCATGACGGCACAAAAAATCGGCTTTGGGAGCGAGAACTACTTTGACCTGCTGGCTGCGCGGCCCGATGTCGGCGTTTATCTGGCTCTGGGCGACCGCGTCGCCATTATGAAAGACGGCCTATGAAGTGACGGAAGATGGCAAGGATGACATCATCATACCACCCACGCCGACACCCCGCCCGGACCTGATCGACGCAACGCCACAGACACGCACGGACACGAGTACCGAGAAACAAGGGACGCAACAAGAGAGCAAACACAGCAATCCAGGTCTCTTGTGCCCTGGGACCGTCCTGGCGGGGCTAGTTCTGGTGCAGCTTGCCGGTGCGGGGTTGCGTCGCAAGAGACGAAAGTGACGCAAAAATCGAAAAAACGGTCAAAATCTAGGGAACCTTTAGCACCTCACTGACGTCTAATAACTGAATCTCCTTCTTTACCTAGTGCGGCCGATGAGTTAGCCTTGACTCATCGGCCGCACTGCGCAAGCCGTTATCCGGTTTTACCCCTGGACCGCCTCAACACAACCCCGGCAACTATGAGCAGCGCGCCGCTGATGCCGCTGACCAGCTCCCCTAGATAAAAAGAACGCGGCCGGAAACGAAAGACCACCTCGTGCTGTCCCGCCTCCAGCCGCACGGCCCGCACACACCCATTGGCCTGATAGATCAGCGTCGAGTGTTCGTCGACCGTCGCCTCCCAGCCAGGGTAATAGGTATCGCTTAGTACCAGCCAGCCAGGACCACTCAACTGGGCGCGAACCGCCACCCGAGTCGCCTCGTAGGTCAACACCTCCACCGTCGAGCTAAACTCTTCTGTCGGGCTTGGTGGAGCGGCGGGTGGCTCCAGCAGGACCACCGTCGTCGCCGGGTCGAAAGCCGACGAGCGCATCAAATCCAGAGCAGCAGGGACATCGTCGACCACAGCATACCCCGGCACGGCAAAGACGCGGGGCATAGTTTGAAGGTTCTCGTACAGGTAAGCACGGAGACCAGCCTCGTCATCGCCCGCTCCCTGACACTGATCGTCGGCGCAAGCGATAGGGGGCGACACGCTGATCAACGCCAACGCCTCATCCTGGGCCGGCTGTGACGTGATCAAAAAACGCACGTTGTACAGGCTCAACAACTTGATCGTCCACGGTCGAGCCTCCAGACGCTCCCCTGCCAGGACTAAAGACGCGTCCATCAGCCCCTGTTGTTTCTCACTGCCCCACAACGCCACCAGGCAATCCGGCACCAGGTTCACGTATCCATCCGCTGTTGGCACGTCATAAATCAGGTTGAGACTCGGCTGCAAAAACTCCCGTTGGATGATATAGGGCTGCAGATTCCCCCGCCATCCACCAGCCTGGCGATAAGCCGCGCGGAAGGTATTGTACACGTTGTACGAAAAGACGCGATACAGCGCTGATCCCGCCCGCTCCTGCACCACCTGGGCCGTCACCGGCGGCTCTAGCCAGGTATCGACGTCTACGATGGCATTCCAGGGGCCATGATAGGTGTACAGATCAACCACCACCAGCACCAAGATGATGCCACCGAGGGTATGGGGCGGGTTCGGCAGAGAAAGACCAGAGCCTTCAAGACCAATGCGTTTACCCCCTAACCACGTCTGAAAGCGGGTCACAGTCAAAGCCGCTAATATCACCAAAAAAAGCACGGCAAAACTAAAGAACCGCTGTGGAAAACGGAAAAAGCTCATACCCGGCAGCGCGTAATAGGCCAACCGGTAGAATACCGTGTTGGATCCTAACGCCAGCAGAAAAGTGACGACGGTCAACCCGACCAACAACCGCACCAGGCCGGAGCGCCTGATCAACGCCAGCCCACCGATCAAACCCAGGAGCAACGGCACCATCCCCAAATAGGCATAATCTTCCCAAAAGATGCTCGACACAGCATAATCGCCGGTACCTGGAGTACCATTAGCCAGCGGATAGAGGAATGTCTCGAGATTTTCCAGCGCATAAGGAAATCCAGCGGCAAACTCGTAGCCAACGCCCCCAGCCCGCTCAGAGAAACCCACCAGCTCAAAGGTCGGCAGCAATTGAACCGCTCCCAGACCCAGCGAAAGCACCACTGCTAACACAAAGAGCAAGATCGTCCGCCAGGGCAACCGCTCTCTCCGCAGGGACCACAGGCGCCCGGCGAAATAGAGGGTTGCCACACCGGCGCAATAATGGGCAATCTGCGGCGCGCCTGTCAGCCACTGTACCCCCATC
>CBFDAD010000062.1:0-7878 GCA_965602705.1 uncultured bacterium | reverse complement strand
AAGACTTCGATACCTGCGTCCTGAAGAATGATGAAAACTTCCTCCAGGTGTTCTATCGTTTCTTCCGCTTCAGGCAATGCTTCCAAAATGTCATCAGTCACCAGATACCCTTGCACTTCAGCCTTTTCCATCAACTCCGCCAACACACCCGTTTCTTTTAAAGTCTTCATTGGCTGAGGCTCCATTTCCTAAATACCGTACTCAAGACAAAATAGAATCACACACGCACCAAAATTAGAGTAGATCACCTAACACTGACAGGCGGGGGGCACCTGTTTGCTGCTGGCAGTCGCAAGTCCCTCTGTTAAGGTCTTGACCACATTGACTGCATAAACCCTGACAAGCTGGCCGGCAAAGTGGACGGAGGGGGATGTTCAGCAAAACCTGCTCACGCAATGCCAGGTCTGCGTGAATCCAGCCATCTTGTGAAACGCGATACTGGTGGTCATCACTCGAGGCTTGAGGAAGGACAAACGTGAGATCGTCAATATTAACCGTCAAGGGGAGAGCAAACGTCGCCAGACAGCGTACACATTCGCTATCAAGCGCTGTGTCTAACTGGCCTTCCATCAGCAGACAGTCTATGCCACGGGTCAAGCTGATGTCACCCCGTACAAAGTGCAAAAAAAGATCAGTGCCCAGAGTCACAGCCTCTATATCGAGACGCACCACATCCCGCGTGCCGATGGGCGCCTTTAAGAGATGCGAAACATTGAAACGCATCCGTACCCCGTTAGTAAAAAAGCGCCAGCAACCCAGAGGTCGCCCGCTCTATTGTTGGGTACCTCACCCCGACCCGTGCCCCAAGCTAGCTAATTATAGCACAGTCAACACATTACGTCAAGCTATTTGCCCCCTTGGATGTTTCCGACAAAATTACGTAAAACGCCCGAGTTTCACCGCCATCGCGGCGCCAAGCGCAGTTCTGGCGTGCGGGTCAAGAGGCCCTGCGTTCCATTGTCATCGATTGACAGTACGCGACTGTCGGTAAGGTAGGAGAAATCGAAATGCACCGGGTCGCCGGCCTTCTTGCCTGGTAGAGGCATCAGCCGAGCGGCTAGAGGCTTTTTTGAACGTACTGCCAGGGCAGCGACGTCAAACAGCAACCCAGCTAATGTTTCCTCGCCAATGCTGCCTGGCAGCGGCACTGTGTCCAGGCCTGTCCCACATACAGCCGACCACTGCAGTAGCTCACTCACTCGAATGCGTCCTTCGGCTGCCCGGCTGGCCAGGACGGTGTCTTCCAACAGCGGCAGCATAAGCCCACAAAAGCCACAACGGGGGAATTGGGCGCGGTCAAGGGCGTCGGTCAGCACGGCGGCGGCCGCCAGCGAACCAGCCGAACCCAATGGCTGTCCGCTCAGGCTCTCCATCGCTGCACCGATGCTTGCCTCTGGTGATGGAAAAGGGGCCAGGGAGAAGTCAATACCGCCAAAGCGTAGATCGTAGGCCTCGGTTAGCTTCTGGGCGCGTTGAGCCAGTTCTTTGGCAGCTTTCTCGACGGCCGTTTGTAACCCCCAGCGAGCGACTTCGGCGTTGCGGGCGCTTTCGCAGATGGTTAGAGCCAAGTCGGCAGATTCAGTGGCAATGGCAAAGGCCGGTGGGCCGCCACCATGGTAGGCAGCGGGGAAAAAGGGCGTGCCGGGGTCCACGCCGGCCAGGGCAGCAAAACGTAGATTAGCAAAACCGTTTTCTTGGATCGTCGATGCCTGGCGAATAACACGGGCAGCTCCCCAGATCGCATCGCCGTCAATCGTGCCAGTTGCCCGGTCGCTGATACTGATATTGGCAAAGACGGACTCAGTGGAGGCCAATATTCTCGGCAGGCTCTCCCACACATCGTGTTTGGCTGTGCCCAACGAGACGTATTCAAAGCCGTGCGAGCGGGCCATTTGCTCCAGGGCCACAGCGAATTCTGTAGGCCGTTGAGCGCACTCCGAAAGACGCAAGGCGGGAAAGACACGGGTAGTCAGGCGGACCGTCTGGACGGTATATCCGTCACTTTCGTAAGCCTGGCGCGCGACGCGGGCAAACTCGCCCAGACGTGCGATCTGCGCTTCGTCGAGAGCTGGGTCTATGTCAGCGAAAACCGTAATTGCTCGAATCTTCAAAGTACCCTCCTTGTTGCCCGACGTTGTCGAGCTATTTCAAATAATAGCACACCAGCGGCCACGGCGGCGTTGAGCGACTCCACCCCCCGCTCCATTGGAATCGTCACATTCCCCTTAGCCAGTGTAATTGCCGTCTGGCTGGCACCGCGCGCCTCGCCGCCGATGATGAGGGCCAACGGGCGCGCCCAATTCACGATGGTGTACGGCAAGTCGCCTTGAGCCGACGTCAGCCATACATCGATCCCCTGCAATCTCACCCCAATTTCCTGCCAGGTCAGGGACAAAACCGGCACAAGAAAGTGAGCGCCAGCCCCGCCCCTTACCACTTTGGGATTGTAGAGGTCCACCGTCCCCGGCGACAGCAGGACCAGGTCGACACCGGCGGCAGCGGCAGTGCGCAGGATAGTGCCCAGGTTGCCCGGTGTGCGTACGTTATCTATTACCAATGTCCAGGTCGAGCGCGGGGGAACTGGTACATCGGGAAACGGCACGACGCTCAATAGACCAGGCGGGGTTGCCGTATCAGCACAGGCATCCATCACCTCGTCGCTGACCAGGTGGCAAGGTACTCCTTGTTGGCTCAGCCGATTCAGCAAAGGCATAGCGTCCAGATTGCGCATGGCCTTTTCCGTGTGCAAGACAAAGTCAGGTTGAATGCCAAACCGCACTATTTCACTGGTTAGGCGTACCCCTTCCATGATGAAAAGGCGCTCTCGCCGGCGGATGCGCCGCCGCGCCAGGGCGCGAACCAGTTTCACTTTGTCGTTGTGGAGGCTGCTAATCATAATTCAGTCAGGCCCTTGCTCCCCTTGGTCGCCAGTATTTTAAGACTACATTGCTCGCATGTCAATTGAGTGCCTCGTGTGTCATCCGCCGTCCACTACCTCCAGGGCTTTCAACACCAGCGTGGCGAACGCTCCCGACGGCAAGGTGAAACTGGTGCTGATGGCCTGTCGTCCAGGGAAGTGATCATCGTCTCGAGGGGCACCGCAGGTGACAGCGGCCGGATGCAGTAGCAAGGGCCGCATGCCCTTGGGCAAGTAGGCACGCTGCAAAATCCGCGCCTTCAAGTCGTTTAGCTGTAGTGCCTCAGCCTCTAGCACATCTCGAACAACTCCTGCCAGCACCGGGTCTTTGTAGACGGCGCGGTGGCCGGGCAAAGGAATTGATAGTGCGCCCAGCGTCGTCTGTTGTTGGGCGGACAGCTTGTGATAGACTGGCAGCGAAAGGTCGAGAATGGACAGCGTTCTAAAGGGATGCCTGGCAGATGCATCAGAGCCAAGCAAGTGGGCCAGATAGCACCCGGCGATTTGATTCCACAGGTAGCTCTGGTAAGCCACCAGATACAGACTGAGCAAACGGCGCGGCACAAGATTCAGCGCCTTACGGTAGCTTTGAGGATGGTCTTTGAGATAGGTCAGCAGGCTGCGGTAGTTGGACGGACGGGGCGCTTCATTCAGCAGATACGTCCACTCGCCCCAGTGCTGCTTGGCTAGTGCTTTGAAAGTGCACACACGGGCCGGGTCGCCGGCGAAGCGGTGGGTCAGGTAGGCCCGCACCGCCCCTTCAGCGTCCCGCCGCAAGATCGTCTTCCCGATGAAACGGTCGGGCGCGTCCGGTTCAGGGCTGTAAGAGCCGAAACGTTGCTCGTCGAAGTAATTGGGCAGACCATAGCACGCTACTTCATTCAATCGCTCCTGGATGGCGTTGGTCTCTGCAGGCGAGAGATCACGTAAGGTGATGGTAAAGCGGTTACCCGCCAAGTCTGAGGGACGTAAAGGGCGCGGGCTACGACCGACAAAGCGAGCGCGGTAGCCACGGCCTGCCAGTTCGGCCGGGCCGCTCCCCCGAACGCAGAGATATTGGGTCGCTATCGCTTTTTTGTCTTTCAGAGCTGGCGTCTGAACGTCGGCGAGGCGGCGCTGTAGTTGCGCTGCAATGCGGGTCTGGACTTGCAACGTGGTGATGTCCCGTTTTTCGACCTGGTAAATTGCAAAATCACCCCTCGGTGTCAGGGGCAACCGGGCCAGTTCTTCAACGATAAAATCTTCTAATCGAACCTTGAATCGCATATCGCAGCAAACATTTTGAGACGTAACGCTCGCAGACGTATCAAGAATCCGGCAAGCTCACGACCGGATTCTTGAACCTTGACAAGCGCTTATCGTGTCGCAGGCATTCAGCGCGCGGTTGTTGCGTCAGATCGCCGGTTTGGTGTTCTTCATAGCTTGCACCACTGGCTTGGGGCCAAAATCGGAACCGGTTCCGTCGTACCAGCCATCGTGCGCCCACGCCGGGTCACCGTGGCCGATCGTCTGGAAAACATTCGAAATCAGCCATGGGCACATGGCCCGGAGTGGTGAGTGGTGTTGTAGCCAATCGAACATTTCGACGGTGCGCTGTGCGTGCTCCTGGTGGCTATTGAGCCGCTTGTGCCCGGTCATTGAGGCGGAATCCTTGCAAAAGACGCCGCCTTCGGTGGACATGACAATCACGTTAGTCATCCCCAGGAGTTCCCGCATGTAGTTCAGGGGAATCTCGTAACCGCGCAAGCACATATCGTAAGGTGGCTCATTGGGCGGGAAGGGGTTAAAGTCAGGCGGCCACTCGTAGGTGGAGACGTGAACGGTTAGCCAGGCCTTGCCCGGTTCGAAAAGACGATGGAAACGTCCGCGCAGGCTAGGATCGGCAGCCACCTGTTCGAACATGCGCCGGTAGAACAGCACTGACGAGAGTGTGGGGTGTGGCCGTCCTGTACCCCAATCCGTGGGCGCAATGGCGTAAAAACCAGGGCGTGCGCCAGCGGCGACGGCCTGTTCGGCGTCCTTGATCCAGTTCCCGACGATGGTACTGGGGTAGAATGGATCTTGCCAGCTCACCTTGCCATGGTGAGCTGAATGCCACTCGGCGCGGTCCAGGTTGGGTTCATTACCGATCTCACACCAGACGATCCCCGCGGCTGCATAGCGCACCATCTTTTCGAACGCCTGAGCGTTCAGCCGGCCGGGGAACATATTCCCTTGATAGTAGCGGATGATTGGCTCGATACCATTCTGTTTGAGCCTGCGGGTCCAGGCAAAGGTAGAGTTCGGGCCAAGGTCATTGGGGTCGCCGGCATCCAGTTGCTTATACCAGGCCATCCCCATCGCCTTAAGTTCGTTAATCCAGGCGTCCCAGAGGTGCCGCGGTGGTGCGACCACACCGGCCGAGCCATGGATACCGCGGACGTTACCTTTGGGAGGCAGCTCCTCCTTGATAACGTGTTCGGCCGACACCCAGCCCTCAGCACCGTCTGACGCGCGCACTTGCAGCCAATCCCCTCGCTGGCCCAGTAGAGCTAGTTCCTCTCCATCGGCAAGAACCCTTATCACCTTTCCTGTTACTGGCTGACGACGGAGATTGAGACCGAATTCTGCCGATACCCAGACCGTGCCTGTAGTCGGTTTGATGTCGATGATCTCTGGCTCCGGGCCTAGATAGTCTCGTATCAAGGCGGACAGCAATTCTTCATCGGGCATGGAGCGAGCGTTGGGCAGACCATCGGCGATGGCCTTGGCTCGCATCTTTTGCACCAGATCAGCGTCAATTCGAACGGTCAGTTTTTCGCCCACGATCTCTCTCCTTTCGAGTTCAGCGCCTCGACCTGCGGCTTAGGATACGTTCGATCAAATCTCCCCCACTCTCCCTCATTGCCATGTCGCTGCCCGCCTGGGCTGGTGAGGTCATAAATCAATTATAGCATCGCTGCTAGGAAAAAGCTAACCTTTTCGCTCACGGACGTATGGCTGATTGTGGCTCTCAAAGCTTGACATGTGGTCTGCAGGGCTGATTAGTCACGCTCACTCGGCTTGATGATTTTCTCCCTTCTCAATGCAAGACTCTTCTCCTTGGCGTATTTCGTGCTCTAAAACGTAATTCAGCAGTGTGCGCAGAAGGATGATTGCTCCAAGGTTCAAAATCTCCTGGCGCGTGGGGGCAATGGCGGTGCGTAGGATGTCACTGGCCACCGTAAACTCCAGACCCAGGATAAGGGCACGCCCCAGGCGTAGACGGATCATCTCAATTGAGTCGAGACGCTTGTCTTGGCGTGCCACCAGTTGGCGCAGATACGCCACAACGCTGCGCACGACTGCGATGCCAATCACCAGTGCGGCTGCAATTTCCCCAACTGCTGTTGCATAGCCAACAACAAGCTCGAGCCATTCTTCCAGTCTGCTGCTCGCCGCCGTTTCTTTCCCGACCTCCCCTACGTTGAGACTAAGCAATAGGACGAAGCCCAAGATTAGGGCTATGGGCATCACCAAATTGGTCCATGACTCTCGTGACTTGTACATTTCCTCAGCGTCTTTTTTCCATCTCCCGTGGTGCCAGGCACCTTTCGATCACCGCTGAACCGCCGGACTTGAGTGTGCAGCTTCGCTGGACAGTTGCTTGGCTTGAAGCATCTCGGTGGGCAGGTCGCTCTTGGAGACAACGTGCCACTCAACTTGAAATTTCTGGGTCAAACTTGCCAGCGTTTCCCATAGATCGCGGTTGCTTACCGGTTTTCCTTCTTTCGTCTGCCAATTCCTGTGAGGCCATTTCTTGACCCACATGGTCGCGCCATCTCTCAAATAACCCGAAGTCGTATATAAATGGACCGGCAGCGGTTTCTTGAGGGCTTTCAAACCTTCTATTGCCGCCCGGATGTGCATTCGATTGCTCGATGTGTCGAGGGCAACCCCGTTCAACGTTTTGATGTGGTCTCGGTAGCTCAGAACGACGCCCCAACCTCCCCGTTTTTCCCTGGCCAGGTATGATGCCCCGGTGAAAATATGGATGGCTTCAGCGTCGTCTATGGGCAGTCGAGGACGGGGTATGGCTGAATGCGCGAGGTGATCGGCGCGCTCGTTCCATTCGTCGCCCGCGTGACCTTTGGTCCAATGCCAAGTCGTGCGATGACGTTGTAACTCGGTGGCCAGCTCCTGCCAGAGGTCCTGGTTCTTGACGCTTTTCTTGGCCACGGTTTGCCAACCGCGCTCTTCCCAACGAGGCAACCATTCCGTGATGCCTTGGCGCAGGTACTGGGAGTCGGTGTAGAGGTGAACTTGGTGTGGATCGGGAAGAGCGCGCAGCCCCTCTAACGCGGCCCGAAGTTCCATACGGTTGTTGGTCGTGTCGGGCACGCTCCCAACTAGCTCCTGCGCGTCTTGGTCGGGAAATAACAGGACGGCGGCCCATCCACCGGGGCCGGGGTTAGGATTGCACGCCCCGTCTGTGTAAATCGTGACTCTCGGCATAACTGCAGATCCTTGGAAACCTGGTTCGACTTGTCTCGTGCCTTCCCTTTAAGTATAACCTGCGGACGCTGCAATTGCAACTTTGCATTTCACGGCGCGTATGTTTGGCAAGTGCCATCATTTCCCTGTTTCTATTCGCATTTTTGCTACTGTGTGCGATACACGGCGTATGAGAGTTTGCGACGAAAGTCGTTGATTCTATCTCGAAGATGATCACGAACGGGTTGCGGAAGATGGTCGAACTGGAAGTAACGGCAAAGTGTCTACTAAAACGCTTGCAAAAACCACAACAAGCAGGTAAAATGCTAGTCGAACGCGGTCAATAAAATACATCAACGAACGCTGAAAAGCAACAGCCCCTTTCAGAAACGGCACGGGGCAAAGGGGGGGGATTCATTGTGTGAGTGAGATATGAGTCTTTATTCCTTTGTCGTGGAGAACGTTCGTGTTTCAAAACCGTCCGTTAGAAAGACACTATGGCAAGCCAT
>CBFDAD010000061.1:0-7909 GCA_965602705.1 uncultured bacterium | reverse complement strand
CGCAATGCGCCCACCGCCAAAGAGTTGGATGCTATCTTTGACGAACTGTACGAGCGCATTTTCTTGCGGCTGATCGACTAGCTTGATCCCGCTTCGTCGTGCGTTTCTGCGGAGTGGGCTGTCGGTAAACGATTCAAGAGCGGAGGGCAGCTTTCCTTTCGCTCTTTTTTTGTGGCCGTCTTGTTATCTTGCTTTCGCTGTGGAATAGAGTATAATGATTCCGAATAAAACGTTGTAAACAGTCCGGTTGGTTGGTTTGTATCCTTGATTGCCTGACCGAATGGATTAGTCAGCATAAACGGAGCGGTCGAAAATGCAAAGTCGTGGGGCTCGCTTTCTAGTTCTATTGATGATTTCAACGCTGGTTTTGTGTGCCTGTTCGAAGGCCAAGAGCACTGAGGAATACTTGCAGGATGGACAAAAGTACCTGGAGGAAGGCGACCTGCCCAAAGCTATCGCCGCCCTGGAGCAAGTAATCAATAAAGACCCTGATTTGGCTGAGGCGCATCGCTTGTTGGGCGAGGCCCTGGGACGCAGCGGGCGCTGGTCTGAAGCGGCTGATGAGTTTGAAGCCTATCAAACACTGGCCAAGGACGACGCCGCTGGTTATTTCCTGCTCGGGCAGGCCTACGTTCAGACAGGTGATCTGGGAAAAGCCGCTACCACCTTTGCGCAGGGCGTCCGCATTGATCCCTCGTTATTGGATAGTTATGAGGAAGAGGTCGCCGAGGTCGCTGACGACATCCTGCAGGCTGGGCGGGAGGCCCTCGAGGCCGATGACCTGGAGACGGCGACTGAATTATTGACCCTGGTGGCGCCGCTCGTCCCAGGTCGGGGTGAAGTTTACTTTTTGCTTGGGCAGGCACACTTGAAGGCCAATGATACCAATCAGGCACTCATTACCTTTGCCAACGCTGTTGAGCTGAGTCCTGAGCTGGCGGCCGAGCACGCCGAGGAGATTAACGCGCTGGCTGAGACCGGGCTGGGGATAGGTCAGGCCGCGTTTGACGCCGGCGACCTGGACACAGCCGCCGAAATCCTGGACGCAGTGACGACGTTATTACCCAACGAAGCCCGGGCCTATTTCTTGCTGGGCAATGTTCATAATCAGGCTAATCGGTTTGCCGAGGCGGTCGACGCGTACCAGAGCGTGTTAAACCTGGAACCCGAAAGCTCCTCAGCGCTCACCAACATGGGCGTCGTCTATTACAAGCTGGGGGATTTGGAGACGGCGATTAAGCAGTTTGGCGCTGCCTTGGAGCTGGAACCGGAGGACGCTGAGACGCACTACTTGCTGGGTGCGGCCTATGTTCAGATGGATGAGTTGGAGAAAGGGCAGGCCGAATTTGAAGAAGCGTTGGCGTTAAACGAACAATTGGCTCCGGCTTACATTGGCCTGGGAAACGTTCGCATTCTCTTGGAGGATTTCGAGGCGGCGCTGACGGCGTTAGAGAAGGCAGTCACTCTGGATCCTGACTCACCCGAGGCCTATTTTGCGTTAGGGCAGGTCTATATTCAGTTGGGTGACACCGCAGAAGCGCGGACCGCGCTGGAGCGCGTGCTGTCTTTGAATCCAGACCCGCGTTGGAAGGAACAGACTGAACTTTTGTTAGAGAGCCTCGACTCGCCCTAGGCTCGCTTTTGATCTGGACAAGGGAATAGCACGAACACGACGTATCGAACCTGTATTTTATGTGTGTGAGTTGAGAGGGTAACGAGCCTTCGCTGGACTTTGCTTGGCCTGTGATACCTGCGGGGCACGAGTGCCTTAGGCTGGTCAGCCAGGGGTTGTGGTTACCGGAGGTGTCTTATGCTAGATAACCCGACTGGATTACGCCGACGCATCTACATGACTTGGGTGTTAGTGTTTGGCCTCTTGTTTACCCAGTTGACCTGGGTGTGTGGTCCGGCGGCGGCGTCACCCTCTGATTCTGCCCCGTTTAGCGCGACAAGTCGACGGCACGCTTTTGCGCGCAATCAACTCTCAGCTTTGCCAGCTTGGTTCGACGCGACCCCATCCCAAGTCGCCAGCGTGACGACGCAGGAGGCGTTCTCCCCGCCTCTTTTTGATCCTGGCGCGTCGCTTCCTGACTGGTTCGGCAACACGGCGCGGCCTCAACTTGCTTTCCAACCCAGCATGCCCTCGTTGAGCAAGAGCGCGTCGGTGATCACGGCCAGCCTGGAGCAGGTGTTTACCTACACCCTGGTCTTTACTGTCCCTGCGCGCCAGACGCTGACCAACGTGTCTATTGAAGATAACCTGCCGGACGACGCCGACGAAAGAAAGTATCCCGAGGTCCGGTTGAACGGCACCTTTGGTAACTATGCTGGCCCCATAGCCGTGACTGGGGGCACGCCCGACATCGACCCTGGAGACGTCAGCGTCAGCAGCAATAATCCCCAGCATATCTCCTGGGATCTGCCCGACATCAACAATGTCTCCTTCGAGCCATATGTTTACCGGATTACTTTTCAAGCCGCGGCACGTTATGCAGTTTTTAGAACGGGGTTGAGGGAGATCGGCACCAACGAGGCCATTTTTAGTTGGGACGGCGGCAGTGCCAGCGCCGGGGTGGACGTCGCCATTGTCCTGCCTGATCTGCGCTCCCATCAGATCGTCGAATCCCCTGAGGAGGTGGCCTCTGATCCCTCGCCACCTGACAGCACCCTGGGGGGATTGCGGGCCGGTGATATCATCACTGTCCACCAGTTGCTCACCAACTCTGTCGAAACCTACGCGGGTGTCAATCCGATCTACAACATGGTCGTGAGCTACCAGTTGCCTCTCTGGCTTACTTTTGTCGATATGGTCAGCAGTCACGCTGACCCGGACTCTGTAGTGGGTGGATCGGGATTGAATGCCTACACGGGACTGGGGTGGCATGCCGCGAGTCTGGGCGGGCAGGTATCTGACCTGAACCGGCTGGACCCTGGCGACGGTGTATCCATCGTCTTTCGGGCCAGGGTCAACGACGACGTGGCTGCCGGCCGGCGCAACGATGGTAACATGCTGCTTCGTTGGTACTATTATCCCACCGGTAATGAGCAAAAGAGCGGTTTTGATCCCAACTTTGACAGGGAGGTCTCCTTAGGTTCGGCCGTGCCCACCATCGTCAAGCAAGTAGATGAGCCCGATGACCTTCAGGTATGGATCTTTGACCCGATTACCTATACCATCATCATCACGATGCCTGGCCCTGGGGTCACGCTCTATAACACCCCCACCATCCAATTGCGCGATACCTTGTACGACGGGTTAAGCTACGTAACAGCCCTAAACACGCCGGTCGGTTGGACGGCACCGGTGACGCAGTTCAATCTCAATAACACCCGCATAACGTGGGATTGGCAAGGTGGTGACATCGTTGGGTCGGGAACGTATATCTTTCGGTTCCTGGCTCGGGATGATGGTTTTTACAGGAGGAATGGCACCGCTGTCGACCAGGGGGAGGCGTTGGAAAATGAAGCAGAGTTGCTATGGGGCAACCACGATAGTGATCTCGCGGGTTATGATTTCTCAATTGATGACTCTATTTCTGTGATTCACGTCCGGCCCCAGATCGAACCTGACAAGTCGGTAAGCCCGGGAGTGATAACCTCTGCTGGTCAACAGGTGGTCTGGACCATTGACAGGGTGCGAAATCAAACTTCCTACGGTGCTACTGCCTGGGACATCGTTTTGACCGACACGTTGCCACCTGGCTTTGGCCTGGTGGGGGCCTACCCGCCCGGTTATTCCACGACGACAGTGGGCAACTCGATCGTCATTACCTGGGGGACGTATCCCAGTCTGACGGTGGGCGGTTACCTGCCGTCCTCGCCTCCGAACGATTTTTATCTGATCACGTCCACAGCTCCTGTCACGCTGCCTTTTGGCCAAACATACTATAACCACGCTACGTTACACTACAGTGACCAGCCGGAGGGTCAGCCTGGTCGCCAGTCCTATCTCTATACCGCGACGGCTGACGTGGGTGTAGACGTGGAGTTGCTGCAACGTTTCAAATACGTTGCGCCGTCAAGCGATTTGCGCATTGGCGACAGTGTACGGTACACGGCCTCTGTCAGGCTGCCAGCGGGAGGCATTGCTTTTTGGCCGCGTTTTGATGACCCGTTGCCGTTAGGCGTTCAATATATCAGCCCCACCATTGAAATGCAGGGCGCGTCAGTGTTGACCTTGACCCTAGGTGCTGATCTCATTTTCTACCCGAACAGACAGATAGTAAAGTGGGAAGCGAATACGCTGAGTAACCCGACCTCTTTGCCGCTCTACTTTACCACCACCTTCGAGGCGCGGGTGACGGGTGTGGATATCTATGATACGCTCCGCTTTGACAGCGCCAACGAGATGCGAGACAGCGTCTCCTTGGTTAACCAGTACGAAGCGTCGTGGAACTTTACGAACCGCCCAGGAGACCCCCGTGATACCAAAGACCCGATTCTGAACCTGGACCTTTTTTCCAACCCGGCGGGCACTTTTGTCAATCAGCCCTTCCTGGTTGACCGGGACCCCGTAAAGAGCCTGGTAAGCCCGGCGGCTGGCACGCCGGTGCAGGGCGGCGACCTGGTGACTTACAGCCTGGTGGTGTATAACACCGGTCTGGCGCCGGCCTATGACGTGATCATCAGCGATACCTTGCCGCCAGGTGTGCTCTTCCGCTCATATCAGGCGCGAGTTTATCCGTACGGCGCTGCGTCCTTTGCGGCTGCCGTCTCTTCCGCGCCGGTGGATGGCCAGGAAGGGGTTATCGGTTGGGTCTTTGACGAGATCGCTGCGGGTGACGGCAACACCGCTGACCCTACCACGCGTCTGGCGATCACTTATACCGTTGAGGTAACCGGCAGCGTAGGAGCTGGTGCCGCCCTGGCCAACAGCTTCTGGATCTCTGACTATACCAGTCTGCCGGGCCCAGCGCCCTTTGAACGGCATTACGCTGGTGTCGCGGCGGGGGTGGGTGAGCCTACGAGCGGACCGGTGCTGTACGCGTCTTCGGCCTCTATCAGCAAAACGAGCAATATCACGCAAGTGCCTTTGGGTGGTATCGTCGTCTTTACTCTTACCGTGCCTGCACAGCCCTTGGGGGCCACAATGTACAATGTCACGGTGACCGACAATATGCCTACTGCCCCCCGACCGCTCCAGGTGCTGAGTGCAGATGCACCAGAGGCCGACAACTTTACCTTTACCGGCGACACCGTGTCGGCTGCTTACAACACGATTCCTAACAACACGCAGGCTACCATTATTATCACTGCCAGGGTGCCGATCACGTCCTATGGTGGTATCACTCAGAACGAGGCCAGTGTCACCTGGGAGGACGCCGCCAGCGGTGGCAGCCCGCACAGTGCGACCACAGCGCCTCTAGAACTGTTGATCATCGCGCCTGAACTGCAACTGAACAAGAGCGCCCCCGCCGTCACGTCGCCAGGCTTTCCTATAATGTATACCCTGCGATACGAGAACGCTGGCAAAGACCTGGCCGAGAACGTGCGTCTCACCGATACGCTGCCGGCTAGCGTCACTTACGCTGGTGTGGACTACGACCGGGTAGTGACGCAGACCGGTTTCGTGCCCGGTCCGCTCGTTTGGGATTTGGGGAACCTGGTGCCAGGCGAGGGCGGTACCATATGGCTGACGGTAACGGTCTGGTCCACCGCACCGCTAGGAAGCAGGCTGGTAAACACTTGTGAAATCAGCACTACCAGCCGGGGCGATGATCCCTCTAATAATCAAGACGAGGTCACTACGACCATCGCCAATGCGGTGCTGGGGATCACCAAAATGGCTACACCCGACCCGGTGGAGGCTGGCGACCAGATAGTGTATACTCTGTTCGCGTCCAATAGCGGCGTTGAAGCAAGTCAGAACCTGATCGTCACCGACCGGGTACCCTTGAGTACGACTTTCGTCAACGCCAGCCCAGAGGGTTCGTTGACCGGTGACGTCGTAACGTGGCGTCCATCTGACATTGGACCAGGCGAACAAGCGGTGGTCACTTTTGCCGTCCAGGTTGATAGTCCGTTGATTTCTGGCACGAAAATCGTCAACAAGCAGTATGGCGTTGGCGCTGACAACGCACCCTTTATTAACGCGCTTGCGCCCGTCACCGTCACGGTGCACAGTCTTCCGATCTTGTCCATCGCAAAGACGTCCGCGACGTCGGCAAAGCAGGGTGAATACCTGGTGTATACGATTCGCTACCAAAACACGGGCAATGCGATCGCGAATGGCGTGCGTATCACCGAGAGCTATGACGCCAACGTCGCTTTCGTCGCGGCCGATCCGCCTCCCGACCAGGGGGACAATGTGTGGGACGTTGGAGCGGTGTCCCCAGAAGGCGGTGTGTCCACTATCGTCATCACCACGCAGGTGGACAGTTTGGTCGCCAATGGCACTGTGTTGACTAACACCGTGTTCATAGCCAGTGAGGACACTGAGACCCAGAGCGCGACTTTTAATACCTTTGTCGGTAGCTATGATACTTTTATGCCGGTCGTCTATAAAGATTTCAAGCCTGCGCCCCCTCCGGTCAAGGTCAACCTGATTGTACAGAAGATCGAGGTCGAGCCGGTCTCGCCCACCGTGGGCCAGGCGACCGTCATTACGGTCACCCTTTATAATTCGGGAACCAATCCGGTCACTGATGACTTTTGGGTGGACTTGTACGTAAACCCGTCTACCACACCTACCGTCAACGTCGTGTGGAATGACATTGCGCCGTACGGCAAGGCGTGGTTCGTCCATGACGATATTCCTGCCGGCGGCACGTTGGTGATTGATACCACCCAGCCTGACGATCTGGACAATCCCGATGCCGTCTATAGCAACTGGCCGGGTTGGTTCGTCAGCGTTGGGGAGCAAGTGCTTTACGTACAGGTAGACTCTTATGGTCTGGCGACGGGTTTGGTCGTGGAGGACGATGAGACGGACAACGTGCGTGGACCACTGGTGGTGATAGTCGGTGCCGGCAACGCCGACAGCACGCTGACAGCCCCGGCGCCACCTGTTCAATGGCAAGAGAGGAGATGAGGCGATGTATTTTACTGCTAAAACTCGATTAATGCTGAAAACGGTAGTGTTGCTTGGTTTCGTTGGGACGGTATTACTCCTGTGGGCAGCGACGGGCAGCACGGTTGCGGCGCAGGATCCCCGCCCAACGTTGACGCCTTCTCCTGAACCGACGCCTACGCAACCCGTGCCTACACCCGCTCCTACGGCCCAGACTCAGGCTGCGCCCGACGATACGGGCCCTAATCTAGGGGGGCGAGTGATCAATGTGGCTACAGGCGAGGCGGTGGGTAACGTGGTGGTGGTTTTCACCACAGGTGACGTGTCCGTCGAAGTGGTGACGGATGAAAATGGCGAGTACGCCTTTGAATTGGGAACCGCGAACGGCGTGTTGAACGTCGTCCCATCCCAGCAAAGCGGTCTGAAACCGCTTACGCCGGATGTGGCAGTTCGTTCCATAGTCGGCGTAGAGACAGTAGTCAACCTGGGCGTTTCACAGAACGGGCGCGTGCCCCCCCCTCTGCTCCCCACAGTCACGGTGTCTCCGGACAGGGTAGGCGTTGGTGAAAACATCACCGTCACCGTGATGGTCAAGAACACGCTGTCCTATGCCATCTCCGGGGCTATGGTCACTGACCAGCTTCCCGACGGCCTGGTGCCTGTCAATATCCGTGCAAGTACTGGGAACGCCTATTTCAGCGCTAATCTGGCCGTCGTTGAACTGGGCCAACTGGATGCGGGCAGCGGGGCTTTGGTCGAGATCGTGGCTCAAATCACCAGCAGCCGGGCAGTCGCCTCGGTTTTGCAGAGCAAGGTGTCGTTCTTTTTCCGCGAGGACGTGGCCGCGCAAGCCCAGGCTTTGGGCAGCTCTACAGGCACAACACCGACGGTGTTGCCGGT
>CBFDAD010000060.1:0-7930 GCA_965602705.1 uncultured bacterium | reverse complement strand
GTTTATAGTGAGAATGTGCGCGTCACACGTGCCATCACGCTTCAGGGGGGCTGGGACAGCACCTTTAGCGCGTGGAACCCTGCCAACTATACCACCACCATCGCGGGCCAGTCCGCTTTGGATGTGGTGACGATCTCGAATACGGCGGCCATACTCGACGGGTTTACGGTGTCTGGGGGAGACGATGGCGTGCACGTGGCTGGGGGCGCCAGCGCCGTGCTGACCAACCTGAGGGTGCACAGCACGAACGATGAGGGGATCGAATCCGATGGTGACGGGCTGACGATATCCAACACGGTGGTCTTTGACATAGGCGACAATGGCATTCTGGTTCAGGCAGGCAAAGCCGAGATTTATGGCAGCACCGTTCGCGATATTGGTCGCCGGGGCATTCATCTTAAGGGAGGCGGCCCCGACGTCATTAGCGCCACGCGGGTGTATCGCACGGCCGGTGACGGGATTCGCATCCGTGATGCCGGTTCCGGCACCCTGGTCAATAACGATGTCTATTCTTCGAGCGCCGATGGGATTCAGGTTGACGATGTGGTGCTTGTGTCCCTCGAAGGCAATACGGTGCATGCCACGATCACGGATGGTTTGAAGCTCGACGGCGTGGGTTCGGCCACGGTGCGTGACAACACGGTTTATGATGTGGGTGACGAGGGCCTGCAGATCCAAAAGGGTGACGTGGTGACGGTGGAAGCCAACGTCGTCTATCACACTGGGGCCGGTGGCATTTTGGCGGAGAATGAGGGCGGGACGGTTCTCATCCAGGGCAACACCGTCTCCGACACGCGCGGCTTGGCTGAAGATGGGATTCGCGTGACGCCAGGCGTCGTGGCGACGGTCAGGGCCAATACTGTCTACAGTGTAACGGGCGATGCGATTGACTTCAAGGGCTTGTCAGGTGTGATTGCGGACAATCGGCTGTATGAAATAAGGGACGTGGGGGTTCAAATCAGCGGCACCTCGTCTATCTCGGTGACGCGTAACGACATAGCTGACACGACAGCCGCAGCGATTCAGGTTGAAGCAAGTGCGGTGGCGTTTATCACGTATAATGCCATCTCGCGCACCATCACCGGAACGGCGGCAGTCTATGTGGGGGCCGGCGTGGAAGCGACAATTGATCACAACACGGTCTATAGCGCCGCTGCTGACGGGATCAACTTTCGCGGGACGCTCGGTTTGATCAGTGCCAACGACATCCACCGGGTCGGCGACCAGGGGATAAACGTCAACGCCGATTACACAGAGATCCTGAGTAACACGGTATATGATACACAAGGTGAAGGGCTACGCGTGCGCAGTGACAGCCAGACCTTGATAAGAGACAACACGATTCACGACGTTTGGGGTAAAAATGGGGACGGCATTCACGTCGAACCAAACGCGACGGCGACGATCGTGGCTAATTGGGTCTACAACGCTGCTGACGATGGCGTCGCTTTTAACGGAACCGTGGGGACGATCAGCGAGAACCGTTTGCACGACAACGGCGCGAGTGGCATTGACGTGGATGCCGACGCGGTCACGATCTCCGCCAACCAAATCTTTGGCAACGACTTGACCGGCATTGAGTTAGAACAGGCCGGTCTGTTCACCGTGACGAACAACCTGATCGGTGAGAACGCGGTTGGGGGATTCGTGGTGCTGGGCACCGCGCCCTCAGTGGGACGACTGGTCAATAACACGCTCGTAGGTCATCCGACGAACCCGCTGGGGGTGGGTGTACACGTGGTGAGCCCTAGCGTGACGTTGACCTCGGCCAATAATATCATTGTGAGCCACACAGTGGGCATCTCGGTGGCCGCTGGTGCGCGGGTGACGACGACGCACGATGACGTGTGGAACAACGATTTCAACATTGGGATAGGCAGCGGTCCGGGCAGCATCGAGCAGAATCCACTTTTGGCCGATGTCGTGGGTCGTGATTATCACCTGCTTTTGGGGTCGCCCTGTGTAGACGCAGGGTTGAAGGCGCTGGCGCCCTCGTTCGACTTTGAGCAAGATGCAAGGATGTGGGATGTGGATATTGGCGCCGATGAGCTCAAAACGTTGAGTTTGGTCAAGGCGGCTCCGGCGGTTGCTCGCCCTGGGGAGTTGATCACGTATACCATTACGATCACCAATCACCTTAGCATTCCCTTAAGCAGCGTGATCATCACCGACGCGGTGCCCACCGGTGCCCATTGGGTCGCTGCGTATAATGAGAACGGCACTGTAGTTGTGGAGGACGGCATCGTCCAATGGATGGTAAACAGCATTGCCCCGACGAACAGTGATGTTGAGCTTGGGTTTGTGGTCACGGCGACGCAGACCATCACCAACGATCGTTATCGGGTGGTCACGAGTACGCAGGGGGTGAACAGCGGCCTGGGCGCAGCGGTGGTGACGGTGGTGGGGTGGCGTCTCTACCTGCCTGTCGTTCTAAAGCATCACGGGATGTAGGTTGGGGTGCTGTCTGAAAGGTCCGGGGTGGGAGTCGTCGGGGGCTGGTAGTCGACGCGCAGGCTCAGTTCTGCGTCATCAATCTCGCCTAGCGACCAGGACAACAGGTCGGGCAAGCTGGCGCGGGCGGTGGCGCGCAGTGGGCTTCCCTGTGGTGACTGGAGGACTATGGTTACCTGCACTTGATGAAAACCCAGACACGCGATTCGACTGGCGACGGCGACGGCTTCCAACGCGGTCCAAGTAGCGGCGTCGGCGTCGAGACGTGGACTGGCTGTGCTCGCTGTGTCTGGGGGCTCTTTACGCGTGTGTTGGATCTGGAGCACAATAACCCCATCTTCTCGCGTCTGCACGACGCCAGTCTGACCGCCGTTGAAAAGTGCGCGGCTGACTTCTTGGCGACACGCCGCCAGGCGTTGTTGGCTAAGAGGAGATGTCCTGAGAAGTTCATCTGAGGGAGACGTGGGGCGCAGCAGGAGCACGATCAAGGCACTGAGAGCAACGGAATTGGCTATCCCCAGGACGATTAGTATCTGGCGCTGTCGGCGGCTGAGCTTAGCCCATACTCTGTTGAATAGGTTGGTGGCTGATTTCATCGCGCCGGATAGTGTAGCACCAACGTTTCCAGAAGGCAACCCGTTAGCTGACACAAGGATAAATTTGGCATGAAGTCGATCAGATCTGTCAGGAATCGTCTTGACCGCAGTCATACCATGGGGGTGGGATCGGCGCTGCTCTCAACGGTGTTCCTGGGCTGGGCGCCGATCTTTGGCAAATTGGCCTATAACGCTGGTGTGTCGGCTTACACCACGGTCGCCGTGCGCACGCTGCTGGCAGCGGCACTTTTGTGGCTCTTTTACCTCATCTTTTGGCGTCGCTACATCCTGATTTCGCCTCACGAGCTGGCAGGATGTGTAGCGATGGGACTGATTAACGGGGTAGGATCGCTGTTTTACTACACAGGCCTCTCCCGTCTCGACGCCTCTCTGGTTTCGCTCATCAACACACTGTATCCGCTGTGGGTCGTCGTGTTCCTGGCTGCCTCGGGCCAACCTTTGAGTCGTTTCACGCTTATGAGCCTCGCGCTGGCTGGTTGTGGCGTTGGGTTGTTGACCCAAGCCAGAGGATCTACGGCCGATGCGTTGGGCATCATGTTGATGCTCGCTTCCTCGTTTCTCTACGGTTGGCACTTGGTGTTGGGGCAGTGGGTCGTCGCCGACATCCCGCCCAACTCGGTGGCGCTGTACGTGGTGACGACGATGGCTATCGTCGTCGGAGGGGCACGTTTGGTCCAGGCTACCGCATTGGAGCCGATTACGACGGCTGGATGGGGCGCAGTGGTGGGGTTAGGGGTGATCATGGCGCTCTCGCGTCTTTTTATGTTTATGGGGCTCGGCCATCTAGGTGGTATACAGACAGCACTGTTGGGACTGAGCGAGTTGTTTGTCACACTTTTGGTGGCCTTTGTGCTGCTGAGTGAGCGGCTTACTGCCTGGCAGTGGCTGGGTGGTGCATTGTTGATAACGGCTGGTTTGCTGGTGAGAGGTGATTCACGCGCTGCCCTCACCGCTGAGGAGTGGATGAGCGCGCTAGAGGAAGAGGCGGAAAAAGCCCAGCAGGCGTGGAGGGACAGGGATGAATGATGGCCAGGCGTGGCGATGGCGCTGCACGCATGGCCATCGCCTAATCTAGAATGTCTATGATGTCGTCTAGCATCTCCAGGTCTGTGTATGAGCCCTTTTGTAGCAGCGAATCGACGTGACCGCTCAGACGGTGGCGTTCCTGGAGCGTCAGGTCTTTGGCTGTGATGACGATGACCGGGATGTCAGCGGTCGCCTTTTCTTCTTTCATCTTGCTGAGCACTTCAAAGCCATCTATTTCGGGCATCATCAGGTCAAGCAGGATCAGGTCGGGGTGTTCTCGGTGAATCAGCTCCAATCCTGCACGCCCGTCGTTGGCCTCGAAAATTTGATAGCCACCACGCGTCTGGATGATGCGTCGCAGCAAGCGAACGGCGTCGGGGTCGTCTTCAATTATGGCCACACTCTTGACGCGGTCGTCCAGGCGCTCCAAAGACACCAGCAGTCCCTCCTCTCGTGGCAAGGGCAAGGTCGTCTTCTCTATCTCGGCTAGCGGGTCCACGCTCGCGTCCAGTTCCAGGCTGCGTAGACATTCCTCGTCGAGCAGGTGTTTCTCCACAGGAAAGGTGTGTCCGGAGCAGTTAACGACGACCACATCGTCGGGCTTGATGATCTCTTGTTGTACCATCTTGAACAGTCCGGCGAAGGCCATGGCTGCTGCTGGTTCCATTGAAAAGCCATCCAACTTGGCCATGACGTGCATGGCACGGAACGCTTCCTCGTCGCTGACGCTTTCAAAGGCTCCGCCACCTTCTCGAATGACGCGCTGCAAGAACGAGTAGGCCGGCCCAGGGCTGCCCGTGGCCACGGTTGTAATCAAGGTTTGCGGGTTGAGGACCGGCTCGGCTTTCTCCAACCCCTTACGGAACGAGTGGACCATCGGTGCGCAGCCGTCGACTTGGATACAAGCCAGCCTGGGCATGCGGTCGACTAGACCCATCAGCTTGAGTTCTTCAAAACCTTTCCACACCCCCACCGGTCCCATGCCACCGCTGACAGCCTGGAAATACCAATCGGGTGCGCGCCATGTTGGCTCTGCTCCTGGCACGTCGATAAAGTCCAGACCTAGTACGGCCTGCCGGGGCACCTCACCCTCATCGATGAGGGCTAGTTGTTCGGCAATCTCGAAAGCGACAGTTTTCATGCTTTCTTTGGCAGCGATACTGCGAATGCCCCGGTCCAGATGAAGCCCTTTGTGCTCAGCAAAGCGGGCGGCCACTTTTTTGGTCTGGTCATAGGTCGCCGTTACTTTGATGACCTCTGCGCCGTACAAGGCCATCTCGCGCATCTTGTCGGATGGCACAGTGCTGGTGACAAAGTCCCACATCTTTATCCCGGCCCGAGATGCATAGGCAGCGTAGGAGATGGCGACGTTGCCTGTCGAGGCGACCACGGCCTCAGAGATCCCCAGTTCCTTCATCACTGAGAGAGAAAGCGATGCTTGCCGGTCTTTGAAAGAGCCGGTAGGTCCCTGCCGCTCGTCTTTCATGTAGATGTGGGGCCGTCCTAACATCGTCGCCAGGTTCTTGCAATGGATCAGGGGTGTGCACCCTTCGCCCATTGACACAATGTTCTCATAGTGCCACAAGGGGAGCAGTTCGCGGTAGCGCCAGATAGTGTTAAAGGGCCGTCTAACCAGCGTTTGGCGCCAGGTGGTGGCCAGGGCTTGATAATCGTAGCGAGCATCGAGCCAATCGCCACCACATTTTTCGCAATGTGTTATGCGGCTGTTTAAACGAACTGTGTGTCCACAAGCCGCACATTCGAGCCACATATCCTGCGACTCTCGAGGCGCGGCGGAATGAGACGCAGGTCGAGACGCAAGTCTCGTAGAGTGTGTCGATGAAGATTGAGTCATGGTGTTCATTCCTCTACTGTTTCTGTTTTCTGTGCGTTCTTGCGCATGCGGCGCAGTACCTGATCCACATCTTGCAGGAGCTCATTTTCTTTGAACAAACCTTTTTGGAACAGGGCGGCGACCTGTCCGTTAATCTGTTTGCTCTCCTGATCAGATAACTCTTTTGCGGTGACAATGATGATGGGGATTTGGCGCATAGCCTTGGTGCTTTTTAGCATTTCTAGCACCGCGAATCCATCCATTTCAGGCATAATGAGGTCGAGCACTACCAGGTTGGGTTGCTGCTGCTGAATGATTTCAAGGCCTTCAACCCCGCCGCTGGCTTCAATGACTTGATAGCGCTCGTCGGCGGACTCGAGCATCCGCCGTAACAAGTGCCGGTCTTCGGGAGTGTCGTCGATGATGAGCACCTTCTGTGATTCATCGGAGCTAGGGCTAGAACCATTGACCAATCGTATCAGGGCTGCCAGCAGTCGATCCTCCGGTATGGGCTTGACCAGGTAATCCGCAGCACCCAGGCTAAAGCCGTGGCCGGCTTCGCTGACGATGCTGCACATGATGACAGGGATGTCTTGGGTCTGGGGATCCGATTTGAGCTCTTGTATAACGGTCCAACCATCTTTCTCTGGCATCAGGACATCCAGCAAGATGGCAAAGGGGCGCAATGCGCGCACTTTTGTAATGGCTTCCGTGCTGTCAGTAAGTCCGACTACCTGGTAATCCTGTTTCTCCAGGTAGCGTTTGTAGAGTTTAATCACGTCAACGTCATCGTCGATGACCAGGATCAACCGCTGATTCGGGTCTAGGATTTGCCTTTCAAGGACTTCTTCGCCAGCTTGAGGGCCTTTGATGGGCAACTGGACCGCAAAAGTGGAGCCAACACCGATCTCGCTCTCTACCCAAATACGACCGTCGTGCAGCTCCACAAAGTGCCGTGTGATGGGCAGGCCCAAACCGGTGCCTCCCACAGTGCGGGTCGATGAGCCGTCCACCTGTTCAAACTCTTGAAACAGTACGTCGAATTTGTTAGCCGGGATGCCGGCGCCGGAATCGGTCACTTTGATGGTGACAAAGCGCGCGTCGTGAGTAGCGTTTAGTTTAATGTAACCCTCTTTTGTGAATTTGATTGCGTTGGAAATCAGATTGAGCAGCACCTGGCGTATGCGCGTAGCGTCGGCGATGATCAGTGGCAGGTCGGGAGCGATGCTATGTCGCAGTTTGACTTTGGGTTTGTCTTTTGTCAGGGCTACCGCGGTGGATATGACCCCTTCGA
The DNA here is from genome assembly GCA_965602705.1 of uncultured bacterium. GTDB lineage: Bacteria > Chloroflexota > Anaerolineae > S140-20 > S140-20 > CBFDAD01. The sequence goes on along the minus strand of CBFDAD010000060.1, from coordinate 708 downwards.
TAATATCTGAAAGGTCAATCTCTTCGAAGGCCAGTTCCATCTTGCCCGCTTCGATCTTGGACAGGTCGAGAATGTTGTTGATGAGTTCTAACAAGTGCGTGCCGCTGTTGTAAATGGCCGTCAGGTCCTGTTCTTGAAGATCGGTCAGGGGGCCGTCAATCCCTTTGAGGATGACCCGCGAGAAACCGATGATCGAGTTGAGCGGAGTGCGTAGCTCGTGGGACATATTCGCCATGAACTGAGATTTGAGCCGGTCTACCTCGCGCAGCTTTTCGGCGGTCTCCAACTGTTCTTGATAGAGCCGGGCGTTCTCAATGGCGGTGGCGAGCTGGTCAGTCAGTGTGGACAGCACCGTCACGTCCTCGCGGCCAAGGGCGGCTGGTTCGGTGCTTTGCACGTCCAGCGCGCCGATCACTTGCTCGCCGACCTTGATCGGTATGGCCAACTCAGAGCGCGTGTCCGGCAACAGGTCATTCTCGAAATGAAGTGGGTCCTCGCGTACGTCGTGGACGATTCTGGGCTGGCCGGTGCCGGTAACATAGCCGATGAGCGAGGGCCCACCGACCTCCAGAGCGTGGCCACGTCTGAGTAGCTTTTGCCCAACCTCGCCAGTGCTGGCTTTCAATGCAGCCCAATTTCCAGTGGGATCTAGTAGAAAGATCTGGGCGTGGTAGTAGTTAAAGTTATCTCGAATCAACCCGACTACAG
>CBFDAD010000059.1:0-7996 GCA_965602705.1 uncultured bacterium | reverse complement strand
AACACGTTACCCAGGTCCAGAAAAAGAAAGTCGGCGGTTGACATCATGTGACTGAGCACCGCATCAATGTGCTCCGCCAATAGATTTCCTTGACCACTGTCCGGCTGGAGCGACGCTGGCAGATAGCGCAAGCCACTGCTGTGGATCAAAATCTGGCTCTCAATCATTTCTTGGTCCAGGTTCGCCGGGTTAAGGTTCGTCAGCGTCGCCAGGCCACCTTGGGGCATCTGACCCAACAACAAAGCCACACTCCCCAGACCAGGTCGCACATCGGCAATACTGACCCGCACGGAGCGGCCCTGCTCTCCGCGTGCAGCGGCATTGGGCTGACAGGCTGCCACGGCCAAGTTGAGAGCCAGCGTAGACGCACCCACCCCCCCTTTGGCGCCCATAACACCGATAATGCGGGCTTGTGACACGAGTCTGCGTTCAGCAAGGGCTGACTTTGACCGCTGGAGTAGCGATTCCACGTGCGACACCAATTCCGCCGGGTGGATGGGTTTGGTCACATAATCATCAGCCCCCGCCTGGAAGCCAGCCACTTTGTCGCCCACCAATGTCTTGGCGGTGAACATAATCACTGGCAAATGAGACGTTTGTGGATTGGCGCGCAAGTGCCGGCAGACCTCGTATCCATCCATATCCGGCATCATCACGTCCAAAATAATCAGGTTGGGATTTTCGTTCTCGATCTTGCTCAAAGCCTGCTCACCAGATTGAGCAGCGGTGACTTCGTAGCCACGCCGCTGCAGCATAAGACTGATCAGCTTCAAGCTCTCCAAATCGTCATCCACAATCAAGATTTTTTCGCTCATATTCTCCTTTGCTTTCCTCGAAGACTTGAGGTGCGTGCGTCCTGGGTGGGATACGCGAAAGTTGAAGGGGTGTCACCGTCGTCCACATTCAAATGTAACATAGAACCTTTAATGCTGCAAGCCGTTTGCGGCAGAGTTTTTATAGCACCAATTGACAGATTCCTTCCTCCAGACCTATACCACAGACACGAGCAATACCCGATTTTCTACTTGTCCCGTCCAAAAATCTTGGCAATAAATCCCTTCTTTTTGGGTTGAGAAACAGAGCCGGGCGCCGCAACCTTTGCCGGTGACGGGGCACCTGGGTCCGTCGGCACGACGCGATCCGTAGCGACGCTTGGCTGTGGCACATACTCGGACAAAGCCAGCAATTGTCGTGCCACAGGCATCGCCTTGTCCACTTCGCGTTCGTAAAGGATGAGTGGCACACCGCGGTTTATGGCGGCCAGGGCCGCGCGGGGATTGCTGGGAATGCTCAGAATAACCGGGTGCTTGACGTGTCGTTCAATAGCCTCGGCCGTGATACCGCCACGGGGATTGGCCCGATTAAGCACCAGCCAGATTCTTTCTATGTCGTACTCGAGGCCCTTTGCGACCTCTAAGAAGAGGCGCGTGTTCTTGATGGCAGGAATGTCAGGCGTAAGCAGCACAAAGATGCCATCAGACGCATCCATGAAGCTCAGAGTTCTATCGTTCAGACAACTGCCCCCATCAACGACGATATAGTCGTAACGCCGTTGCCCCAATGAGAGGATGCGCTGTATGTGTTCAACCGACACCATATCAGCCATCTCAGGGCTGGCAGGCGCGGCCAGCAGCCGTATACCCGAGGTATGAGGCAAAGTGGACACGTGCAGCGTCTCAAGGTCAGCTTCTGCCAAAGACGGGATCAAGTCGGCGATGCTGCGCGAGATTTGTAGATTGAGCATAACGTCGAGCGCGCCAAAGCGCAGGTTACCATCAATGAGCAGCACATTTGCCTTACGTTGACCTTGCAAAGCAATGGCCAGATTCAGAGCTAAAGTGCTGCAGCCCGCCCCGCCACGCGGGCTAAAAACAGTCACTACGGTCGCCAGTTTGGTCGCCTGGGCTGGCGCAGGGGCTTTTCCGGGCACGCCCACGCCGGGCGTTGGCGCAGGCGCTAACTGCTGCAAGCTGCTGACCTCGCCCAGGATACTCATCAACTCATCGTGGGTAAAGGGCTTGATGAGGTACTCACGCGCGCCCACTTGCATCGCTCGACGCAGATACGCCATCTCACCCTGAACCGACATCATCACGATGCGGATATTCGGCATCTCACTGAAGATGATTTCAGCGGCAGAGATGCCGTCCATCACCGGCATGTTGATGTCCATGAGAATCACATCCGGCTTGGTCTCGCGAGCCAGATTGACCGCCTGCTGGCCATTACCGGCCATACCCACCAGTTCAATGTGGCGCTCAAAGTCAAGCAATTGTCGCAGGTACTCACGAGTTTCAGCGCTGTCGTCCACCAACATGAGGCGCAAAAAACCCTTGTTTTGGGCCATTTTGTTCTCCCCGCCACAGTCCCTGGTCATGGGTAACACCGACACAGAACCAGAGACCTTTTTCGTCCTAGAAGCTGTGCATCACCGACATTGCGCCCGCATAGTTTACCAGGCCATGCCGAATTCTGTCAATTCACTCACTTTTTTGGATTTCTTTGTGTCCTTCGCCTTGGCGGTGAATTTCCAGTTTTTCAGTAGAGTCTTTGCTTCTTTTGTAATAAAACAAGTCAACACCCGGCATCGAGAAACGAGTGCCACGACCGCCCTTAGTATATCACAACCGTGCATATGGTGGTAATCCTACGCCGGTTCTCCGGTTCTTGCCCTGGAAAGCATTTCGCCGTAAAATGGTTACTATCGCTACGCTCCTTTCACACAAGCAGGAGGCCAAAATGGGAGACATCTATCGCAGCGTTCCAAACAAAGAGGATGAGCGGGTAGGTCACATAGACGATGAGGGAAATGTCTTTCGCCACGTCCCTCACGGACCTGACAGGCGACTGGGCCACGTAACCCCGGACGGCCAGGTCTACCGCCACCGCTTGCTCCGACCCGACGATAGAGTGGGATATATTGACAAGAGAGAAGTCTATTACGACGTTAGCATAGTACGCGACCGGCGAGCCGGCAGCGTCGATCGGAACGGCGAAGTATACGTAGACGTACCCAAGGGCGAAGACCGGCGTGTGGGCAAAGTGACTGGCAAGCGATCTCTGATAGAGGGAGCGGCAGCGCTGCTACTGTTGCTGGCAGAGGCCGACGAAAACAAATAAGCGGATGAGTAGCGGAGAATCACCAACACTCGGCTTAGAGTATTCCTTTTAGAAACTGCCCGGTGTAGCTGGTCTCGATTTTGGCAATCTGTTCAGGCATGCCCTCAGCCACGACGTAACCCCCAGCGTCCCCCCCCTCGGGACCCAGGTCAATGATCCAGTCAGCGACCTTGATGATGTCGGGCTGATGCTCGATAATTACAACCGTATTGCCAGCGTCCACCAGGCGATTGAGCACATCGATCAGCTTGTGCACGTCGGCGGCGTGCAAGCCAACACTAGGCTCGTCGAGTACGTACAGCGTCATGCCGGTGGCCCGCTTGGAAAGTTCACGACTGAGCTTGACCCGCTGGGCTTCGCCACCAGAAAGCGTCGTGGCGGGCTGACCAATCCTGATATAGCCCAGTCCCACGTCCCGCAAGGTCTCTAGCTTGCGCACGATGCGCGGGACGTTGGCAAAAAACTCAAACGCCTCATCCACGGTCATAGCCAGGACCTCAGCGATGTTTTTGCCCTTGTAACGCACCTGGAGCGTCTCACGATTAAAGCGCGCGCCGCGACAAACGTCGCAGGGAATGTAGATATCGGGCAGGAACTGCATCTCGATTTTGAGCTGCCCTTGACCCTCACACGCCTCGCAGCGTCCCCCTTTGACGTTAAAAGAAAACCGGCCTGGGCGATAGCCGCGCACCTTGCTCTCGGGCAGGCTGGCGAACAGTTCACGAATCACGGTAAAGAGGTTGGTATAAGTCGCCGGATTAGAGCGTGGTGTACGACCGATGGGGCTTTGGTCAATATTGATGATCTTGTCGATTTGCTCGACCCCTTCAATGCCGTCGTGGGCGCCAGCTCTGGTCCGGGAACCATGGAGCAACTGCGCCAGCCGCTTGTAGACCACTTCAACGAGCAGGGTGCTTTTGCCGGAACCCGAGACGCCTGTAATGCAGACAAACTTGCCCAATGGCAACTGCACATCTATTCCCTTCAAGTTGTGCTCTTTGGCGCCACGAACCACCAGCGTCTGGCCATTCCCATTGCGGCGCGTCTGCGGTACTTGTATGCGGCGGCGGCCCGACAAATAAGCGCCGGTGATAGAGTTCTCATCCTCTAAAAGCTCCTCAACCGTACCGGCAAAGACAACCTCTCCGCCGTGCTCGCCCGCCCCAGGCCCCAGGTCGATAATCCAGTCGGAGGCGCGGATGGTGGCGTCGTCGTGTTCAACGATCAACAGGGTATTCCCCAAATCGCGCATGCCCCGCAGCGTGCGGAGCAGGCGGGCGTTATCTCGTGGGTGCAAGCCAATGGTAGGCTCGTCGAGCACGTACAGCACTCCCATCAACTGGGAGCCAATCTGCGTCGCCAGCCGGATGCGTTGCGCCTCGCCACCTGCCAGGGTAGAAGCAGCACGGTCGAGCGTGAGATAATCCAACCCCACGTCAGCCATAAAGCGCAAGCGCGCATAGATCTCCTTGAGAATCTGGTGGGCAATGATGCGCTGCCGCTGGGTCAAGGGTGATGTTCTGCCCGCAGCGCCTCTCAATTCCTCGATCCATTTAAGTGCTTCGACCACCGGCAGCGCCGCCACTTGATGAATAGCCTTATCCCCTATCGTCACGGCCAGGCTTTCGGGACGTATGCGGGCACCCCCGCAAACAGGACAAGGGCGCTCCGTCATAAAGTTTTCGATCTTGGCCCTGACATAGTCGGAGGTCGTCTCGCGATAGCGCCGCTGCAAATTGGGCACAATGCCCTCGTAAGTCGTCTCATAGTGGCGCATCTGCCCCTGCTGATTGCGAAAATCCACTACGATGCGCTCGTCTCCACTGCCGTATAGTATCAACTGGCGCTGTGCCGGCGACAACTCGCGCACGGGGACATCGAGAGGGATGTCAAAGTGTTGCGAGACGCTCTGCAGCAGTTGCCAATAATACCCATCATCTCGATCCTTCAAGCTTGGCCACGGTACAAGAGCCCCCTGCGTCAGACTCAGTTCCGAGTTGGGGATCACCAGGTCGGGATCAACCTCCAGATGTATCCCGAGTCCCTGGCACTCGGGGCAAGCGCCGTGCGGGCTGTTGAAAGAAAAGGTGCGTGGTTCAATCTCGGGCAGGCTGATGCCACAATAGGGACAAGCAAAGTGCTCCGAGAAGAGCAAATCACGCGGCTGCTCGCGGTCGGTCACATCGTTGATGATAACCTGCCCATCGCCCAACTTTAGCGCCGTCTCGACCGAATCAGCGAGACGCGTGCGAAAGGCGTCGGCATACAAATCTGTGGGTTCCGCTAGCCTGGAACCCTCTGCCCCATTATCGACTGAGGCCAGAGATTCCTCGGAGCGTGCGGGAGCCGGATTCAAAGCTTGAATGACCAGGCGGTCTACGATCGCCTCAATGGTGTGCATTTTGTAGCGATCTAGCTCGATCTGTTCATCCACGTCATAGACGCGGTCATCAACGCGCACACGCACAAAGCCAGCTCTACGCACGTCCTCGAAAACGGCCTGGTGATGACCTTTGCGATCCCGGATGAGGGGAGCCAAAACCTGGACGCGCGTCCCCTCGGGCAGCCGCAGCACCGCGTCAACGATCTCTTGAGCGCTCTGCTGAACCACCTCGCGTCCGCAATGAGGACAGTGCGGCGTACCCGCACGAGCATAGAGCAACCTCAAATAGTCATAAATCTCAGTAACCGTGCCCACCGTGGAACGGGGGTTGTGGCTCAGCCCACGCTGGTCAATCGATATGGACGGGCTCAGCCCATCAATCTGGTCCACGTCAGGTTTGTCCATTTGGCCAAGGAACTGCCGCGCGTAAGCCGACAGACTCTCGACGTAGCGCCGCTGACCCTCGGCATAGATAGTATCATAAGCCAGGGAACTCTTGCCCGAACCAGAAATGCCGGTGATGACCACCATCTTGTCGCGTGGGATTTCAACGTCTATGTTTTTGAGATTATGTTCGCGCGCACCGCGCACGACGATCTTTTCTTGGGCCATGAATTACCTTGGTAAAATGTAAGTCCTGCCGGCTCTCTGATCCCTCCAAACCCGCACACGTCACTCAGCGAGCGTGATCTGAGGCCAAGCAACGGATAACAGAAAATTATAGCATGAAGCAAGCGTATTGACCACTGTTTAGAGCTTTCTTGACTCCAAGCCACAACTGCTGTAAACTCCCCCGGTATCCCTCGCTCAAATCGAGCGCAACCAACCCTATGAAAAAGGTCATTATTGAGCAAAGGCATCAAGTGAGGAGAAAATGACGACGATTCACGGTTTTGAGCTACTTGGAGAACAAGAGATCCCCGAGCTGAACGCGCGGGCACGGCTTTGGCGCCACGTTCACACCAGGGCAGAACTGCTTTCCATGGTAAGCGACGACGAGAACAAGTTTTTTGGCATCACCTTCCGCACGCCTCCGCCCGACTCGACTGGCCTGCCGCACATCATGGAGCACGCGGTGCTGTGCGGCTCACGCAAATACCCAGTCAAGGAGCCCTTTATCGAGCTGGTGAAAGGCTCGCTAAAAACCTACCTCAATGCTCTGACCTATCCAGACAAAACTTGCTATCCCGTGGCCAGCCAGAATCTTCAAGACTTTTACAATCTGGTTGATGTTTACCTGGACGCCGTCTTTTACCCACGCATCACCCCGCACATCTTTGAGCAAGAAGGCTGGCACTATGAATTGGAAAACCTCTCAGAACCGCTGACCTTCAAAGGAGTGGTCTTTAACGAAATGAAGGGAGCCTATTCATCTCCCGACGACGTGCTGGCGCGGTACAGCCAACGGTCCCTCTTTCCCGACACCCCCTATGGGGTTGACTCGGGCGGGGACCCGCGAGTAATACCCGACTTGACTTACGAGCAGTTCAAAGCCTTTCATCAGACCACCTACCATCCATCCAACGCCCGCATCGTTTTTTATGGCGACGATGACCCCCAGGAGCGTCTACGCCTGGTAGCGACCTATCTCGATGATTTTGAACCGCTCACTGTTGAATCTAGCATTCCTTTACAACCCGGCTTCGCGGAACCCAAACAGATCACATATCCCTACGACGCCGGTGAGCATACCGACGGGGACCGTAAGGCCATGCTAACCATGAACTGGGTGTTGGCCGAAAACACCGATCCGCAGACTACTTTGGGCCTCAACATCCTATCCCGTATCCTCATTGGCACGCCCGCCTCACCGCTGCGCAAAGCCCTGATTGACTCCGGTCTGGGCGAAGATCTGACCGACGGGGGGCTGGAAGAAAGTCTGCGCCAGATGTTTTTCTCCACCGGCTTGAAGGGGATTGCCCTGGAAGATACCGGGAAAGTAGAGTCCGTCATCCTTGACACCCTGACCAACCTGGCACAGCAGGGGATTGATCCTGATATGGTCGAGGCGGCGGTCAACACCATCGAGTTTCGTCTACGAGAGAATAACACTGGTTCCACTCCGCGCGGGTTGGTGTTCATGCTGCGTGCGCTAACCACCTGGCTGCACGACGGCGACCCACTGGCACCCCTGGCCTTTGAAGCCCCCCTGGGGGCCATAAAGCAGCGCCTGGCAGCCGGCGAGCGCTACTTTGAGGAGTTGATCCGCCAATACCTGGCACAGAACCTGCATCGCACCACTGTCATCCTGAAACCCGACCCAGAACTGCGTCAGCGCCGCGAGACCATCGAAGTAGAACGTTTAACCCAGGTGCGCGGCGCTATGAGCGCAGAACAGCTACGAGCGGTGGTCGACAATACCCGTCAACTCAAGCTGCTTCAAGAGACGCCTGATCCGCCGGAGGCCCTGGCCACCATCCCCACCCTCAGGCTAGGAGATCTGGACAAAGAGAACAAACTCATACCCTTGAGGGTGCTGGAGGAGGATGGAAG
>CBFDAD010000058.1:0-8018 GCA_965602705.1 uncultured bacterium | reverse complement strand
TTGTTGCCCATGCTCGGGATGCGGTTGGTCTCTTGGAGAGAAAAGATATATTCGTGAGGCATGTCAATCGCCACCTCAATGCAGCTAACTAGCCACGGCTCTTTGCCCCCGCCCTAGGGGCGCGTTGGGCTTGCAGAACTCATATCGCTACGTATGCCGCTCTGAGAGGCCATTTGAGGATTCAAGCTCTTGGTTGGTACAATAGGAGAGCATCACCTCAAACCTATTCCAACCTAGCAGCAGACAACATTGTCTCATGAAAGGTGAATTTACACCAATCCCGCGTGCTGTTACAGAACGGTAACAGCCTGTTTCAGGACTGTGACACCGCTGCCATTCTCTCGTAACAGCAGAGGGCTATCATTCAGATAACTTCTCGGTGCGCTGGACGCGCTACATCGATGTGCCGGCTGGTCTCTACCTTTTCACCGCCACCAGCGAAGACGGCATCCGCGTCTATGTAGAAAACGATCTGATCATCAACCAGTGGTACGAACATCTACTCGTAGCTTTGCCGTGTTATAATATGAAAGTTGGCCCATGGCCAATGTGCCAGAATCAATCACGTAAAACAGGCACAAACGGAGGTATCAAACGTGAGATATAAACGAACGACTATACTCATTCTGCTTCTGCTCCCCTCGCTCTTGGCTGCCTGCGGCACACTGGAAATGGGCGTCGAGTCCACCGCTGCGCCCAATGACCAGCTCGCTGCCACTACCGCTGCCCTGGCGACCGAGAACGCCCGCCTGTCGGCCCAGGCTACCCAAATAGCAGTGGCGTCGAGTTCAGTGCCTACTTCTGGCACACTTGACTTGCCTTTCCCACTCGCTTGGACGACGATTGTATCCAGTTCGAGGGAGCTACAGGGCGAACCCCCTGAAGGGTGTAAGCAAGTCGGCTGGAATGTATGGGAGTGCCTGGGAGAACACTCTGAGACTCAAACTATGACTATGACCTCACCAACGGCTGGTACGATCATTATCACCGGGACGGCAGCGCGGCTGGATTTCCCGAGCGGCTGGACAGAGATGATTCCCGAGTCAGAGATCCCGTTCGCCGATGCCGATAGTATCGTAAAAGTCCGCATCACCGAGTGGACCAGAATCACAAGCGTAGATGGCTCCGTCTTTGCCAGGGAAGATCTGAGCAAAGGTGCACGCCTGGAGGTCCTGGCGGCTTGGCATGATGAGGGCTTGATCGCCGACCAGGTCGTGGTCCTCAGCCCTGGCGTACCGCGGCCTGAGAACAACCCGGCCTACACCGACGTCACCGGCCGTGTCACGCCTATCGCCGAACCGCAGCCAGCGGGCGATGGCATCATCCGGCTGTTCGAGGTGTCGAGCGCGTATCCCATCGCCGACCCCGGCGCGATGGTCACCCTCCGCTGGGCCTTTGAGGGTGAGTTTGGTGCGATCTGTGAGCAGATCACACCCCGGCCCCTTTCCGATACCTGCTACCAGGATCTGCCGCCGTCGGGCGCGTTGGAAGTGACTGTGCCCGCCGAGGCGCGCGGTGCCATTGGCTACTTTTTGTACGCGCACGCCGATCAAGAGGTCGAGGAAGCTTTGGTCATCCTGCCCCTGTCGGCTGAGCGGGGCTGCGAATACGAGTGGTTCTTTGGCAACGTCGAGTATGAGCAGAAGCCACTTCTCGAGTGCCCTATCTCCGAGCCGATAGAGATCAGGCCCCAGGTTCAACGCTTTGAAAAGGGGCTGATGCTGCGCTTAGAGAGCGCCGGGCTTGGCGAGGAAGCCTGGTTGATCACGCTGCTCCCTCAAGAGAATCATACGTATTCCCTGGGTTTTGAGCCGGTGGTCGATAGCTGGTCGCCGGGAATGCCTGAGACAGACCCGGCGCTGGTACCACCCGAAGGCTTGTTTCAACCTTCCCGGGGGTTCGGGATGCTGTGGCGCGGCGAGATCGAACACCGCCCGATGGGCGAAGTGCAAACCCTCGATGGCCAAGAGGTGTTGGGCTGGGCGACAGGCAGCGTATTCGAGTACGATGCCGTCTACCAGTGCTTCCAGGGGAGCCACGGACGGGCGCTCAGTTGTTTTATGAGCGGGCCTGACGGGGCCGTGCTCCCTATGCCAGTTAACCCGTAACTCAAGTCGGTAGGCAGGGCCAGGCGTCCTGTCTGTTGTTCACCGGCTATTGTATGCCTGGAACAGGAGATGCCGATGTACGCCCAATCAGTACTGACTAGACGATTTATTCTGCTTTTGATCAGCGCCTCATTTTTGCTGCACGCGTGCCGCACGCTGGAAGTGAGCGTCGAGCGCACCGCCACACCAGGTGACGGGGCCCGATCCACCGCAGAAGCGACCTTGATTGAGGACGTGCTGGACACTCTGCGCCCCATCGGTTCGCCAACGTCAGAAGCGGCGCTGGCGACCGCGCCACTGCGGATACCTACGCCAAAGGGCGTCCAGTTACCCGGGTCGCTTTACTTCCTGTCCACGGGGCCTACCGTGGGGAATCCTCGTGACGTTTGGCGTCTCGATCCTGGGGACACCGAGCTTGAGCGCGTGACACCCTCTGACCTGGATATTACGTCCTTTGACGTGTGGCTCGGCGACGGGCGCATGGCCTATGGCACGGGGAGCGGACAATTATACGTCGTTATGCCAGAGCAGGAACCTCGCTTGCTCTATGATGCAGGTCTGCGCGCGGATGGCGCCGTTGAGATCAACAGCATGGCCTGGTCACCTGAGGGCACGCGTCTGGCCTATAGCTTGCGTTACTCTGACGCCAACGTCCGCGCTCCTGCTCAGGCCGACGGTCTATGGCTTGTGACTCTGAATGACGGGGAACCGATCAAGCTGTTGAACAACCGGCATCTGGACGCAGATCAACTCGATGTGAACGAGGTCCGAAGCATTTCCGACCCCATCTGGTCACCCGATGGCACGGCCTTGCTCTTGACGGGTCACTATTGGGAATGGATTGACGTCCTCTGGCTAGACCCGCTTGCCCCTGATGAGGCGAATCTGCACGATCTCCCCGATGAGTTGTGGCGCACGGGTTCGTGGGCCAAAGATAGCCGGTCAATCTTGCTCTCTGGCGCAAATTACGCCGCCTTTAGCGACCTTGTCCGAGTCCGACGCGATTCGAATGAATCGGAGCGGTTGATAACAGGGGAAACCGAAGGTCTGTACATCTACAGGGCCAGGGAATTGCCGGACGGCATCGCATTCCTGGCGCTTCAGGCTGATAGCCAGGAGTCACGGCTTTACCTGGGCCGCCAGACAGACGACGGATTCAGTTACGCGCCAGCCGGCCCAGACCGTTATCTCTGCGATTCCGGACACACAAGGGACATCGCGTGGGACCCGACGGGGCGTTTGGCAGTCCTATCTTGCAGTCACGACGCTCAACTTGTCTCGTTAGATGGGTCAATTGACGTTGACCTCACCCCAATCCTGGGACCGTTAGCCGGTGAGAACGATCTCAAGGTGTTCTGGGGTCCGAGTCGAGAAAGCGACTGAGAGGTCGAGAGGCAGGGAGAATGATGAAAAAATCAAATGAGCGGGGGGATTCTAACATGAGACCCGATTTGTGGAAACGGCTCGTCCTGCTTCTGTCACTCGTGATAACGCTTGGCGGTTGTCAATCGGGTGCAGCCGAATCTCCCACGGCATCCCTCACCCAATCCATAAAGGGCCATATCACTCCCACTCCATACCCCGTCGCGACCCCGTGGCCCACGCCGACACCCATGCTGTTGTCAACTCCAACGCCCTATTGCAGGCCCAGTGATGCCTCGGTGAGCCTATCGGCCTCATCTACGACGTTGGAGATAAGCCAGGCCATCTCGGTGACGGTGACCCTCGTCAATGGAGCCAGCGACGCGAAATTAGGTCTGATCCAGTACTCCCTGAACGTCCAACCTCACGACGCCTTGACTTCTGACGACCTGGGACCGGTGGAGCACCGCCTGAGCCTCGAACCAGGGCAATCTGACGCAGTTGAGTTCGTCTTGCGGGCCACCGCGCCCGGTCGTGCAACCCTTACGGGCTCGACCAGTTTCGAGATACACGCGCTGGACTATTCCTGGGGAAGCTGGTCGGGCTGCCAGTCCGGGCCATTGGAAATCGTCGTAAGGCCCAACGCCGACAAGATCATCGGCTTGTACGATGACTTGCACGGGCGAGAGGGCCATGCGTACCCGGCGACGACCATCGCGGTAGCGGAGGCAAGCGTGTGGGTTGGATTTGGCTCATCTCCCGGCGTCGGCGGTGGGGTGTGGCGCTACGACGGAGAAAAGTGGGAGGCGTTCACCCAGGCCGACGGGTTTCCCATCAGCGACGACGTGCAGGTTCTGAGGGCTGCGCCCGACGGCAGCGTATGGGCGGGGGCGGGATGCCAGGTCGCCCGCTTTGCGGCCGGGCTTTGGACCAGGATAGCCGACTGTGAGACCTTAAAAGGCAACGTCACGGACATCGTCTTCACGCCGGATGGCGAGACGTGGGTTGCCAGCGCGCAGGAACTATCACGTTTTGACGGTCAAACCTGGACCTCCTACGGCAAACTGGCGCACGACCTGGCCGTGGGGCCGGGTGGCGCGCTCTGGGTGAGCGGGTGGGAGGGGTTGCAAACGTCCTATTACGTGGCCCGCTTTGACGGCGCCGACTGGACGACGTACTATGCAGTAGATCTGCTGGGGCACGGCGTTGGGTACATAGCTGTGACGCCCGCTGGCGACGTCTGGGGGGACGCAAGGGAGCACGGAATCGTGCGTTACGACGGGGAAACCTGGCGTTACACAGATGCGGAGGGGTTTCAAGCCAGCGAGAGCAGAGAGCTTGTGGTGGGGCCGGATGGCGTGTTGTGGGCTGTAAGCTATGAGGGCTTGGCATACCTGGACGGCGACCGATGGGCGATGCACGAGGCCGGGCTTGGCGGCGGTGCGCTGGCCTTTGGGCCGGACGGAACGCTGTGGCTTGGGACGCCAGACGGAGTGCTTCACTTGCGCCCGTAACGTGTTCAACTTGAGAGGTTGTGATCATGAAAACGTCACCCAGTTTACAGAAACAGCTTATTATACTCATCCTGCTCGTGCTCCTTCCATCCTTCGCTGCCTGTGGCGGCACGCTGGAAGTGGGCATCGAGCGCACCGCCACGCCTACACTGGCCGCACAAATAGCCACGTCGTCCGTGACGCCCACGCCGCCCCCGTCGGCGAACAGCGACCCGGCGCAGGGCAACCTCCCGCCAGGGCTGATCTACTGGGCGGACGACCAACTCTGGAAAGTGAACGCCGATGGGCAGCCCATACCTATGTTCTCTCCCAGCGGCGACCAGGCCCTGTACTTGAACTGGCGCTCCAGTGCCCGCGTCTCTCCCGACGGCGACGGGGTCCTCTACTGGGACCAGGAGACCAACGACCTCTGGCTGGCCGACCTGGGCGCTGGCCTGCGCCGCAACCTGACCAACACCCCCAAAGAGAACGAATGTTGCGTCCGTTGGTGGCCGGGGCGACCGGATACGGTCGTCTTTAGCTCGCAGTCGCGGGAGCTTGCGCCCAGTCCATCGGTGGGGACCGGCTCCCTCGGCGTGGTAGGCGTGGACGGCGGCGGCTATCGCATCCTGGACGACCAGAACGACACCCACGGCATAGCCGCCCCTTCGCCGGACGGTCAGACCATCGCTTATGGCGCTGGCCGCACCGCCTGGCTGTACCATTGGGAGATGGGGCCGGAAGTCTTTGATCCGGCCGATTATGGATTGGCTGGCTCCGAGAGCGTGGAAATCGGCAGTCCGGCCTGGTCACCCGCTGGCACGCAACTGGCCTGGGTGGTAGACGGCGGTGACCCGAGCCGCGATGGTCGCATCGGCATTGGCGTGTTCGACCTGGAGCAGCGGACCGCCCGGCTGCTGCATCCATACGATCCGCTCGGCATGGATGGCTGGCCGCCAAGACCTCTCTGGAGCGAGGGCTGGCCATCAGCACCGCTTTGGAGCCCCGACGGACGCTGGTTGGCCTTCGTCGCCCTGGCTCAGAACCCTGTTGAGGCGAGTTTATGGGTTGTGCGGGCCGACGGACAGGGGGCAGAAGAGATACCTCTGGCTATTGGTCGCAACGATAGCCTGGTCTGGAGCCCGGACGGCCGCTGGCTGATCTTTACGCTTACGACCGAGACCCTGGCGTCGTCCATGTGGATGGTTGAGGTCGGAACGTGGTCCCGATACCAGGTTGATCTCCCCCCTGGCGCTGTAGTCGTGGATTGGTTAGCGGCGAGCCCGCCTGCGCCAATCCAAACACCAGCGCCACCGATTTCCGCGACAACCGAGCCGATGCCTATCGGGCCCACGATTACCCTGACGCCAGTTCCTGCGCCAACGGACACGCCGCTTCCGGCTTTCATACTCGCTTTCGACGTTACTCCTGCAGAGATCGCGCCTGGTGAACCCGTAACTTTGACCTGGCGCGCCGCATTACACTACCATCGTGGCACAGCGCTTTGAGCACGGATTGATGCTTGGGTTAGAGGCCGCAGGTGAGCTCCACATCCTTAACGAAATCGTGGTTCTCTACAACGATGACGTGTACTCGCCGCGTTGGCAGATGATGGTCGATGACTGGTCACCTGGTATGCCGGAAGAAGATCCCAACATTGTGCCACCGCCTGGGTACTATGAGCCGGTGCGCGGTTTTGGCAAGGTCTGGCGCAAAGTTCCAGGGGCACGTGACCGGCTGGGCTGGGCGACCGAGGATGAGTTTGTGGTGGGCGAGGGTTTCTTCCAATGCACGACGGGGAAATACAGCCGTTGCTATGTCACCGGGCCGGACAGAACGGTTTACGTTCTCGAACCCGAGATGTCGGGATGGACGGTTTGGGAGTGATTGATGCGGACCAAACTTCTAAAATCCTACGATTCATTCTAAACTGGGAAACTAAGAATCTATGGATAGGGACCTTGAGAAGCTAAATGCCATAACTGGACCCGTTGCGGTGGGCAGCAGCGCGATCACGGTTGGCAGTTTCGTGACGGCAATTGTTTCATTTTTTAGTGGGGAATGGGTCATCGCACGTGCCAGCCTGACGGCAGTGGGCCTGTCATTGGGGCTGCTCGCCAACGCCATATATCTTGGCGCACGGCTTTCGCATCGTAAACCACAAGGCGACTGAAAAATGGATTGGCAGCCCTACTGACTCTTCGAGAGCACTTGTATACGCACAGCCGATGGCAGCGTTAACACGCTCGGGGTGATGGGGAGCTGGGAATTGGTGCCATAGACCCTAATCTGGCTCTGATTAAAGAGGAGGACAGAATTGACCTCAAGTTTTTGGAAATGGCTGGTTATGCTCGTCTTGTTCCTGACTCTTTTGTTCGCGGGTGCCTGCGGCACGCTGGAAGTGGGCATCGAGCGCACGGTCACACCTGAGGGTGCACCCACTTCCAAGGTGGAGGCGCCTGTCACTGAAGAGGCATACGTGGGCTTGCATATGACGCCGACACCGGTGCCGGAGGACTATGTCCCTCCAACACCTGAGCCCGCTTTCACTCCCATCCCCGTTGACGCTTATCCTGCGCCAACGGGGTTAAGAGTCGCCTTTGTCCAGGATGGCAACGTCTGGCTATGGACAGCGGAAGAGAAAAAAGCTGTCCCGCTCACCAGCACAGGTGACGCTAACGGCGTCGTCAAAATCTCCGATGACGGTGCGATCGTGGCCTTTGTACGAGGCGACGGGGAATGGTGGATGGTAAATAGCGACGGCACAGGCGAGCACGAACTGGTGAGTGCAGCGGGTTTTGAAGCTATGGAACCGGCTGATCAGGGCGTAAGACTCAATCGTTTCGACTGGGTGCCCGGCACGCACATCCTGGCGTTCAACACGCGCCTACGCATTTCAGACAAATCGGTCCTCAACGACGATCTACGCCTGGTGGACGCCGACACCTTGGAGCAGGTTGTCCTGCTTCCGCCCGGTGAGGGGGGTGAGTTTTATTACTCCCCCGACGGCAGCCAGGTCGCCATCGTCACGCCCGGCGATATCAGTCTGATCGAC
>CBFDAD010000057.1:0-8028 GCA_965602705.1 uncultured bacterium | reverse complement strand
TGGGCACTTGGTGAAGATGTAGCAGGCAGCCGCCCAGCCGCTTTCCGAAGCGCATGCGGATCCGTGTACTCGCACCCAATTATATCACAATGGGCATCAGTAGTCAGCCGGGCACCAACCCTTCCCAAAACGCCTGGCTCAATTGCATTTTTAGCCAAGAATAGGTATACTAAAGTCTGGATATCAACCGAGCAATCAGCACTTGCACTTGACAAGCCCGACTTGATCAATTCGCCTGAAGAAAGCAACCATGCCCGTCGATTCCAGTAAAGACACAATACGGCACCAGGCGGCTGAACGATTGGCCCATGCACGCCGCGAATTACGAGAGCACGAGCAAACACTGGCCCAGCTCAACTACGAGTGGGGCATCGCCAAGCGCATGCGCAGCAAGGCGCGCAACGAAGACGAACGAGAGAAATGGCGCATCCAAAGTGACGCCTATATGGGTCTGGTCTTGCAGCAAGAAAATATTATAGGAGAGCTTAAAGAGACTATTGACGAACATCAAAAAAGACTCTCTGACTTGGATTGCCAATCAGTGAGTGAGGCCATAGAATAGACGCCATGGGGAAAGAAAACCAGGGCGTTTTTGCCAGCGTCAGACGTTACCACACAGTGCCGCGCACCCTCTGCTTCATCACCCACGGTAACGATGTGCTTCTGCTCAAAGGTGCGCCTGACAAGCGCATCTGGGCTAACCGTTACAACGGCGTCGGCGGTCACGTCGAGCGAGACGAAGACGTCGGCGAGGCAGCACTGCGAGAGATTTGCGAGGAGACGGGTTGGAACAAAAACAACGTGGAAAACCTCCGTCTGCGCGGGGTCATCAACGTGGATGCTGGCGACCCGCAAACTGGTATCATGTTATTCGTGTTTACTGCCAAGGCGAACCAGCGCCAGACTAGTGCCTCGGCTGAAGGTACGTTGGAATGGATACCACGCTCCCGGCTGCTCGATTACGATTTGGTGGAAGATCTACCCGTCTTGCTGCCACGCGTGCTGTCATCACCAGACGACGCGCCGCTCTTTTTTGCTCATTACAACTACGACAGCAACGATCAATTGGTGATCCGTTTCAACGCATTTCACTTGCCAGATAATTACTAGCAAGCTATAATTTACTTCAGGAGCTTTGCGTATAGATTGGCGACAGAAACCGCCTAGACGCCCTGGTTGAATAACTCAAAGGGGATCAAGATGATTAAATGCCCAGCATGCAATCACGAAAACTTACCTGGATCGCTGTTTTGTGCCAAATGCGGCGTCCATCTCCCCACGGGCAAGCGCTTATCCACCGACGAGGTGCCAGAGCGCGAGCTGCCAGCGGAGAAGCGAAGCCCCTTTGAAACGCGCGAACCGACCCGCCCCAAAGGACCGCCGCTCGACGCCACCCTTGCCTTGATCTGCGAAGACGACCAAGAGATCATCTTGCCCCAGGTAACCACACTCAATCTAGGCCGGGGCCAGATTCCCGACGGCACCACTCCTATGCTCGACCTGACGCTACACGGTGCTTACAAGGGCGGTGTCTCACGCTTCCACGCCCGCATCCACCGCCAGCCAACCGGCTTTTACATCGAAGACCTGTTGAGCACCAACGGTACCTACATCAACAAGCAACGCATCCCACCGTACGTACCTCAAGGCTTGCGCGACGGCGATGAGATACAACTGGGGCGGCTGGTGGTCACGTTTCAGATCAGGAGCTAATGCCAACTCGGGCCTGTCAAAAGGAGCGGCACAGAAACTCGCGCTATTCGTGATTCGGAGGTATCTCCCGCCTTTTTCCTTGCCCCAAAGCTACAGAGCGCTGATAGGCAGCCCACACTGCCTTTGAGATCACCGTCCTCAAGCCTCCCTTTTCCAGATAGTAGAGCGCCTCGGCTGACGTGCCGCCCGGTGAAGTGACCTGGTTGCGAAGTTCGGCCACGTGCCGGTCGCTCTGGCGCGCATAAGCCACCGCGCCCTGCATCGTCTGCATCACTAACTGAGCCGCCACCCGCCGCGAAAAGCCCAGGTGAACGCCAGCGTCAATCATCGCTTCCATAAATAGAAAAACATAAGCCGGGCCGGTGCCACTGAGAGCAGTGGCCATATCCAAATAGTCCTCATCGCTCACAAAAACCTCTTCGCCCAGGGCGCTCAGGATTGTCCGCGTCTGCTCCAGACCGGCCGGACTGACCTCCGCGGTGGCCGTCCAGACGGTGATCCCCTGACCAATCTGGCCTGGCGTATTGGGCATGGCACGAACGAAGCTAGTATGGGCCATGCCATCAGCCAACAATCGCAACGGGGCACCAGCGACGATAGACAGCCCCAGATCCTGACAACTAAAGTGCCCCCGCACCTGAGGAAGGACCGTCTTTAAGACCTGTGGCTTGACCGAGAAGACGACAATTTGCCCCTTCTCAGCGGCTTCCGCATTGTCTGTCGTCCAACACACGTCATAACGTGCCGCCAGTTGTTTGCCTCGCTCTGGTCGAGGGCCGGCGGCGATGATCTGCTCCGGTTCAACCAAGCCTTGATTGAGCAATCCAGAGATCATGGCCTCGGCCATCATACCACTGCCAATAAAGGCTAACGTAATATCTTTAAGCATACTCTCTCCTACTTTTCCTCATTCCAAAACCCGCTCATCAACGCTACTGCGCCCGGCGTCGCCCCCAACTAGAACAGAATCTGCCCCCGTTGACAGCGCTGTCGGACGAGGATTGTACCATAGAAAGACGAAAGAGGCTCCCACGACGAAAGTCTAATTTGACAACTCGCCCTGCTCGGTTATACTGCAAGTCCATTCCCGGCGACGGTCAGCAGAACTGGCCGAACATAATCTAAACCGGACACGCGGCAAAAACCTTGAGCATCAGGAAACTATGGCAAAGATTCTATTCCTCAGCTCCGAAGTGGCACCCTTTGCCAAAACAGGCGGCCTGGGTGACGTAGGTGGCTCACTGCCCAAAGCCCTGCGCACCTTAGGCCACGATGTGCGCGTGGTCATGCCTGCTTACCAAACCATCGAAGAAAGCCTCTACACCGGCCGCTACAAGGTGCGTCCCCTGCCTCTTCAGCTTGACGTGCCAATGGGGACAGGTATCACCCCCACTGGCGTTTTCGAGGGGCAGTTACCGGACAGTGACGTGCCGGTATACTTTATCGCCGAAGGGCAAATGTTCAACCGGCCACAAGTCTATGGCTATTGGGACGATGTGGGGCGCTTTTGCTTTTTCAGCCGGGCGGCGCTGCATTTGATCCCTACTCTCGGCTGGCGGCCCGACATCGTGCACGCCCACGACTGGCAGGCTGCGCCAGCTGTGACCTGGCTGGCAACAGCGGGCCAGGCCGATGACCGCTATCGAGGACTGCCCTCACTTTTCACCATCCACAATTTGTCTCACCAGGGCCATACCGACTGGGGCATTTTCGATTATCTGGGCTTGACGACCCACGGCCTGTTTGAAGAGGATTACAACAGGGTCAACTTTATGGCGCGAGGAATTTATCACGCCACCCTCATCAACACCGTCAGTCCTACCTATGCCCGCGAGATCATGAGTCCGGAAGGAGGAGCCGGACTGGATGGCTTGTTGCGCTATCGCCAATTTGATGTGCACGGCATTCTCAACGGCCTCGACTACGAGGTGTGGAACCCAGCCACCGACACCCGCCTTGCCAAACAGTTCGACGTGTCCAGCACAGAGAAAAGGATCCATAATAAACGCGCCCTACAAGCCCGCGCCAATCTGCCCCAACGTGATGATGTTCCCCTGGTCGCCATGGTGACTCGCCTCGATGGGCAAAAAGGGCTGGATATTACCGGCCACGCCATTCACCTGTTGCTTAACAACTATGCCGGCGAAGCTCAATTTGTCGTCCTGGGCACCGGTGCGCCCGAGTACGAGCGTATGCTAGCCCATCTAGCCCATTACCACCGGGAAAAGATGGCGGCCTTTTTATTTTACGACGCCGACCTGGCGCCGCTCATTTACGCCGGGAGTGACATGTTTGTCATGCCCTCTCGCTTTGAACCGTGCGGTCTGGGCCAATTAATCGCCATGCGCTACGGCAGTGTGCCCGTCGTCCGCGCAACAGGAGGATTGGCCGACACGGTGCAAGACGGCATCACCGGTTTTACCTTTGACGACTATAGCAGCGGGGCGTTTTGGCAGGCCCTGCAACGCGCCATCTATATCTTTAACGTCGACCGGGACAGTTGGCGCGCGATCCAGCACGCTGGCCTGATGGCCGATTTCTCTTGGCAACGTTCGGCGTATGGCTACCAACAACTTTACGAGTGGGCCGGCGCCAGAATGAAGGGCTAGTAAGACGACGACGGTCCCCGCATCCCGACCATAGCCGTGTTAATGTGCCGCCTCTTGGCCGCTTCGCAGGTCGTTTCATCTTGCCGACCGGCCTGAATTAGAGTACAATGCATCGACTCGACTCGTTTGTGTCTTGACCATGTTCAGTAGGGGGCGCTATGGCGCTTGACGTTCTCAACAATCGCTATTATCTACTTGCTACCATAGCTGGCGGAGGCATGGCGGTCATTTACAAGGCTCAAGATCGTCTGCTGAACCGGATCGTGGCTGTAAAGGTCCTGCGGCCCGAGTACGCCCAAGACCCTGCCTTTTTAAACAGTTTTCGCCAAGAGGCCCAGGCAGCGGCCAACCTGACCCACCCCAACGTAGTCACCATTTACGACGTGGGCCAAGACGGCGAACGCCACTACATCGTAATGGAGCACGTTGAGGGACGCGACCTTAAAACGATCATCTTGGAAGAAGCGCCCTTTTCCATTAGTCGTGCTTTGGACATCACCATTGACGTCTGCGCTGGGGTGGGTTTTGCGCACCGGGCTGGAATTGTCCATTGCGACGTCAAGCCGCAGAATGTGCTCATCTCCCCCGAAGGCCAGGTCAAAGTGACCGATTTTGGTATCGCCCGCGCTTTCTCCAAGATTGTGCCGCGCGAGATAGAGATGGTATGGGGCACTCCCCACTACTTTGCGCCAGAGCAAGCTGCCGGTGAGCCGCCAACACCCGCCAGTGACGTTTACAGCATCGGGATTATGCTTTATGAGATGCTGACTGGTCGATTGCCCTTTGACGCGTCCGATCATGCCGCCCTAGCGATGATGCACATGCACGATGAACCACCACCGCTGCATCGGCTCAACCCACAAGTAACGCTCCAATTGGAGCAGATTGTGCGCAAGGTACTGGCCAAAGAGTCGGCTGCCCGCTACCGCTCAGCCGACCACCTGGGGCGTATCCTCTCCGGATACCGACAAGGGGCCAGCCAGGCCACCGGTTATCAACCCTTGACGACGCCAGTGACCCGGACGCCCGTCACAACCGAGCAAGTTGCGCCCCAACGCGAGCGCGCCTACCCCAAAGTGGAGACCACTGCGCCCAAAGAGACCATCGGCCCCGACTGGCAGCTTTGGTTCGTGGGAGCAGTGGCAGTGCTGGCGGTGCTGGGCCTTTTCCCGTTGTGGGCAATCGTCTACCGTACCTATACCGGGACGGAACAACCCCCGCCGACACCGACTATCACGCAAGTCGCCACCACTGTACCCAGCACAGCCATCGTGCCACAATTGGTGGGTTTACCGTTGGAAACGGCGCAGGAAGAAGCAGCGCGGGCCGGTCTAGGGTTGGTCATCGAGGAGCGGAACGACCCCAACCATCCCGTGCCCACCGTACTTGAACAAGACCCACCTGCCGGGCGCCAGGTGCCCTCGGCTTCGCAGGTCAAATTGGTCGTCAGCAAGCGTTTACCCGGTTCTCAAGTGCCAGATGTGTTAGGTTCAACTTTGGACGCAGTGCGGGAGGAATTGGCCTCCCGCGGTTGGAGCATTTCCAATGAAAAGGTCTGGAGCACCGAACCCGTGGGGCAAATTCTAGAGATCGAGCCGCCCGTTGGCACTATGCTGGCTGCCGGCGATACACTGACCCTGACTCTCAGCGCAGGCACCAGCGAACCACTTCCACTGGATGTGAACCTTAATAACATGATCGTGCTGGATTCAGTTGAAATCCAAAACGACCGCTACGCGCCAGGACAGACCGTCCCCTTCGCGCTCCGCTGGCGGGCGCTTCAACCAGTGGCTGATTCTTATACAGTGTTCGTCCACCTCGTCAGTCCGGGCGGCGTGTTAATCGCCCAAGAAGACCGGGAACCGCGCACGGGGGAACGCAGTTTACCGACCAACAGTTGGACGCCCGGCGTCATCGTAGCAGACAATCACAGTTTGAGTATTCCAACCAATGCGGTAGGCGGCGTCTACCAGTTGCGGACGGGGATGTACTTGTCATCCACCGCTCAACGCTTACCGGTGCTTGATGCTGGCAACACGAGCGCAGCGGACAACAGCATCCTGGTCATAGAGATTCAGATCAGCCCCTGAAGGTAATAATCGGGTTGTTAAAAAGAAATTTGTGGCGGGGTTGAGATCTTTTTGGTATAATTAAGACAGTGTTCTCCCTAGTTTGACGGCAAACAGGTTAGAGGATGGAAGTGAACCAATCCACTGAGCCAAAGGGAGATGGGAGGTTTTCGAGTGAATTCGTCAAGAATGAGAAATGGGTTTGTCTATTTACTGATCTTACTGGCCATCGGCGCGATCTTGTATAGCTATCGCTCTCAGTCCACGCGGCCTGATAGCAAGACGATTACGGAAGTCGCCGCGGCACTTAAAGCAAACAACCAGCGCCGGGCACAACTAGGTTCGGTTACTGCGGAAGAGGCCAGGTCGTTAGAGAGCCAGATTATTTCCGGCATCACAGTATCCGGCGACCGGCTGACGATCACTTTTCTGGATGATAACACGGCTGTCGCGCAAAAAGAGTCGGACATCAGCGCCAAAGAGGAACTTTTGAACCTGGGCGTAACCGAAGAACAGTTGGCATCCGTAGAATGGGAGAACGAAACCCCCAGTGATTGGAGCAGCTGGATCGCACTGTTAGGCTATACGCTGCCCGCTCTGTTTGTAGTCGGCATCATCTGGTTTATGTTGCGTCAGGCCCAGGGTAGCAACAATCAGGCTCTTTCCTTTGGAAAAAGCCGGGCGCGCATGTTTACTGGTGACCAGCCGACGGTCACTTTCGACGACGTGGCCGGCGTGGAAGAGGCCAAAGAGGAACTCAAAGAGATCGTCGAATTTCTCAAGGAACCAGAAAAGTTCATCTCGCTGGGGGCACGCATTCCCAAAGGGGTGTTGCTGGTCGGCTCACCGGGAACCGGCAAGACACTTATGGCCAAAGCGGTCTCGGGCGAGGCTGGGGTGCCCTTTTTCAGTATCTCAGGTTCCGAGTTCGTCGAAATGTTTGTGGGCGTGGGTGCCAGTCGCGTGCGAGACCTGTTCGACCAGGCCAAGCGACATTCACCCTGCATCGTCTTTGTGGACGAAATTGATGCTGTCGGGCGCCACCGCGGCGCAGGCCTGGGTGGCAGTCACGACGAACGGGAGCAAACACTCAACCAGATCCTGGTCGAGATGGATGGCTTTGATACCGATACCAACGTCATCATTGTCGCCGCTACCAATCGGCCTGACATCCTGGACCCAGCACTGCTCCGTCCTGGTCGTTTTGACCGGCGGGTGGTCCTGGACCGGCCTGACATGCGCGGCCGGGAAGCGATCCTCAAGATACACGTGCGTGGCAAGCCATTAGCTAGCGGCGTGAAGCTAGACACGTTAGCCAGGTCCACCCCCGGTTTTGTGGGCGCCGATATTGAGAACATGGTCAACGAGGCAGCGATTTTGGCTGCCCGGCGCAACAAAAAGAGCATCGATCAAGACGAGTTCGAGGAGGCGATTGAACGCGTGATCGCCGGTCCGGAGCGCAAGAGCAGGCTCATCAGCGACAAAGAAAAAGAAATCATTGCCTATCACGAGGCAGGACACGCGATGGTAGCGCACATGCTGGATCACTGCGATCCTGTGCACAAGGTGACGATTATCGCCCGTGGTACGGCAGGCGGGTATACCTGGACCCTACCCGAAGATGATCGCACGCTCTA
>CBFDAD010000056.1:0-8073 GCA_965602705.1 uncultured bacterium | reverse complement strand
CGAGTCCGTGGTTTTCAACTTTGATAACTATGTCGAAGGTATGCAAAGCCCTAGTTTTAACTTTTCAAAGTATCTGTTCAACAGCGTGGTCGTGACGGTCACGGCGACGCTTCTGACGCTGTTTGTCAACAGCATGGCGGCCTTTGCGTTGAGCAAATACCAGTTTCGCGGGCGCACGGCGATTTTTCTCATCATGATCAGCACGCTCATGGTGCCCCTCTCCGTGGTACTGGTGCCCGTGTTCCTGGTCATCACGCGCGTGGGTTGGAACAACAACTTGTTGGGAGTGATTGTGCCGGGTGCGGCCACGCCGACGGGTGTTTTCTTGCTGCGCCAGTACATGTTGACTATTCCTGACGATTTGCTCGATTCGGCGCGCATTGATGGCGCTAGCGAGTGGCGCATTTACTCGCAGATCATCCTACCGCTGGCGCGACCTGCCCTGGCCGTGCTGACGATTTTCTCGGTGATGTGGCGCTGGAACGACTTTTTGTGGCCGCTCATTGTGTTGAGCCGCAATGAATTGTTCACGCTCCAGGTCGGCCTCAACTCGTTTCAGGGCGAGCTGAACATCCAATGGCACCTGATCCTGGCGATGACGGTGCTGACGTTGCTGCCGATTACGATCGTGTTCACCGTCTTGCAAAGGTACATCACCACAGGCATCGCCACGACGGGGATGAAGTAATGGCGTTCTAGGGCAATACGGCATACTAGATTTTTGAACCACATAGTACGCGGAATTAAGAAAAATCTGTGATGCCTGAACTGTCTGGCCTTTGGCCGACAATATAGGTGAATCTGCGTAGTGACTGTTCACCTTGCTCGGCCTGGACCCAGTGCCGCTCTGCTCTGCAGGGCAGGTGTCGCCAGATCCAGGCCTGTGGCGGTAAATATGGCGGTCTTTGCTCGCCAGACCGCCGGATTTGGCACACCTGCCCCGCAAGCGGAGCGGTGCCGGGGATCCAGCTAGAGCAGGTGAATAATTACTCTGCGTAATCCGTGGTTTGGTCGGGGCCTTTAGGAGGGTTGTGTGGAAGAGCAAGAGTTGAAATGGTTCAGGGAAAAGGCAAAGGAAATTCGCAAGCTCACCCTTGACAGCATCGGCTACCTGGGTGTGGGGCACGTCGGCGGCTCGATGTCGGTGATCGAAGTGTTAACGCTTTTGTACTACAAGCATATGAACGTGGATCCGGTCAACCCCAGGAAGCGTGATCGGGACCAGTTGGTGATGTCCAAGGGCCACGCCGGGCCTGCACTGTACAGCATCCTGGCCGACAAGGGTTTTTTCGCTATGGAATGGTTGCACACCCTGAACAAAGGGGGCACCAACCTGCCTAGCCATTGTGACAGGAACAGGACACCCGGCATTGACATGACCACTGGCTCCCTGGGGCAAGGGCTCTCTGCCGCCATTGGCATCGCCCTGGGCAACCGCCTGGATAACGTAAACAGCACCGTATACTGCATCGTCGGCGATGGCGAGAGTAATGAGGGCCAAATCTGGGAGGCGGCCATGGCCGCCTCCCAGTTTGGCTTGAGCAGCCTGATCGCCTTCACCGATTATAACAAGATGCAGATTGACGGTTATATCAGCGATGTGATGAGCATCGAAGACCTCACCGCCAAGTGGGTGGCGTTTGGATGGTTTGTGCAGCGGGTCAACGGACATGACTGTGGACAAATCGACAAAGCCATCGAGCGAGCCAAGATGGAAGCTTTGCGTCCATCTATGATCGTGCTGGACACGATCAAGGGCAAGGGCGCTTTCTTTGCCGAAGGAAAATTGAATAACCACAACATGCCGGTTGATTATGAGATCGCCAAAGAGGCCATTCGAAGGCTTGATGAATGCGGTGAATGATCTTCTGTTTGGAAAGGTATTCGCGCGACATCCTGAGCCACAGTGGCCCCTATTCTTGGAGTAGATGGTGGTGGAAATGACAACACAACAAATGCGAACAGTTTATGCCCAGACCTTGATTCGATTGGCCGAAAAGGATAAGAATATCGTGCTTTTGGAGGCCGATCTGATGCGGGCCAGCGGGACCAAGCTCTTTGAAGAGGCGTTTCCCGATAGGACCTTCAACGTCGGTGTGGCGGAAGCCAACATGGTCAGCATTGCGGCTGGGCTATGTACCACGGGCAAGATCCCCTTTGCTGATACTTTTGCCTGCTTTGCGGCGCGGCGGGCCTTTGACCAGTTTTTCATCTCTGCCAATTACGCCCGGCTCAACGTCAAGCTGGTAGGCACCGACCCCGGCGTGACCGCTGCCTATAACGGCGGGACCCACATGCCCTTTGAGGACCTCGGCCTGATGCGCAACATCCCCAAGCTGGTCGTTTTTGAGCCCTGCGACCCTGTCTCGCTGGAAAAACTCGTGCAACAGAGCGCCTATCATCAGGGCTGCACCTATATGCGGCTGCATAGATATGCGGTGCCCCCCGTCTACGACGAGGACGCGGACGTCAAGTTAGGCCGAGGCAATGTTTTAAGGGACGGGGACGACATCACCTTGATCGCTGCCGGCGTGGTCATGGTGTCGGAGGCGCTCAAAGCCGCCGAGTTGCTGGGGCAAGACGGCGTCTCCGCTGCCGTGATTGATATGCACACCATCAAGCCGATAGACGCAGCATTGGTTTTGCGGTACGCGGAAAAGACCGGCGCCATCGTCACCTGCGAAAACCACCAGATTTACAACGGCCTGGGCTCGGCCGTCGCTGAGGTGCTCTCGGAAAACAGACCCACCCTTTTAAAGCGCGTCGGCGTCAACGACGAGTTCGGTGAGGTTGGGACGTTGGAATACCTTATGGCACGATTCGGGCTGACGGCGGAGAACATCTACGAGCAGGCGACGGCGCTTTTAGAGACTAAAAACGGTTAGCCAACCTTTGATACAGCCAGCCAGACTGCAACTTTGAGCGTGCAAGGCTGGGCTTGAACGCTCATCACCTTATAAACCAAAGGAGCTCAAACGTGACGGACAAACTGAAACTGGCGATCGCTTCCGATCTATCAGGGTTTCCACTCAAGCAGGCCATCGTCGAGCATTTGAAGGAACGCAAAGACATCGAGATCATTGACTTTGGCATCGAATCCGAGGACAAGCCCAGGCCTTACTTCGAGCAGGCTCCCAAGGTGGCCCGCGCCATTCAGAACGGCGAGGCTGAAAAAGGCATCCTGATCTGCGGAACCGGTCAAGGTATGGCCATCGTCGCCAACAAGCACAAGGGCGTCTATGCCTGCGTGGTCGACGGCGTCTTTGCCGGCGAACGCGCCAAGATCATCAACAATGCCAACGTCATCACGCTGGGCGGATGGATCACGGCACCTTTCCTGGCCACGCAGATCGTGGACGCCTGGCTGAGCGTGGAATTCACCCAAAAGATGGCGTTCAAACAGGATTTTTTGACCAATGCCTTCAAGCAAGTGCAGGCGTTGGAAGAAGAGATGTTCAAGTGAAACGTGAAACGTGAAAAATAAAACGTGAAACGTGAAACGTAAAGCGTAACATCGCTCGAGACACGTTTCACGTTTCACGTTTTAGGGAGAGATATATGACTTGTTATGCCGGCCAATATTTGCGGATTGATTTGACCAGCGGGGACGTGCGCGTCGAACCTATCGCAGACGAGGATGCGCGCAAGTTCTTCTTGGGCAGTGGGTACGCCGCCAGGCTTTACGTCCAAGAGATGGACCCGGCGGTGACGCCACTGGACCCGCGCAGCCCCGTCTACGTGTTTAACGGTTTGTTTGCTGGGACCTCTGCACCCACCGGCTGCCGCTCGTCGTGGTGCGGGCGCAGCCCGCTGACCGGCATCTGGAACGAGGCCAACGTGGGCGGACACTTTGGGGCCGCGCTGCGCAGTGCTGGGGTAGATGGCGTGATCCTCACTGGCGAGGCTGCCCATCCGGTCTACGTCTACGTGCACGATGGCAGCGCCGAAATCCGCGACGCGAGACACTTGTGGGGGCTGGACACCTTTGACGCTTACGACAAGTTGATCGAGGAGACCACCCCCAAGGCTCGCGCCGGCGTGGTCGGGCCGGCGGGCGAGAACCTGGTGTCCTATGCCTCGGTGATGCAGGGCGGACGCGAGCACAGCCGCGCCGTCGGACGTGGTGGCGTCGGCGCGCTGTTGGGCAGCAAGCGGGTCAAGGCGATTGTGGCCTCCGGTCAGGACAAGCCGGCTTACGCCGACCCGGCGGCCTTGCGCAGCTTTGTCAGAAAGCAGAACCGCGCCATTAAAGAAAAGACAGCAGGGCTCTCGGCTTATGGCACAGCGGGCGGGGTGAGCGGCACGGAGCACGTCGGCGATCTGCCCATCCACAACTGGCAGGGCGGGTCGTGGGAGGACGGCGCACACGCCATCTCCGGGCAGGTGCTGCACGAAAAGTACTGGGTCAAACACACCGTTTGTTTCGCCTGCCCCATCGGCTGCGGCAAGCTGATCGAGATCAAGGACGGCCCTTACGCGGGCGTGCGCGGCGAAGGCCCCGAGTACGAAACCCTGGCCGGGTTCGGCTCACTGCTAGAGATAGACGACCTGGCCGCCATCGCCCGCGCCAACGACCTGTGCAACCGCCTGGGGTTGGACACCATCAGCACCTCGGCCACCGTCGCCTTTGCCTTTGAAGCCTTTGAGCAGGGGCTCATCACCACCGAGGAAACCGACGGCGTCCCGCTAGGGTGGGGCCAGCCCGAGGGTATGCTCAAGCTAATTGAGCTGATCGCCGAACGGCGCGGCGCGGGCGCTTACCTGGCCGACGGCGTGCGCCGCGCGGCGGAACACCTGGGGGGTGGCGCGGCCGAGTTCGCTTTTCACGTCAAGGGACTAGAGATACCCTACCACGACCCGCGGGCCATTTTCTCTATGGCGGCCAACTATGCCACGGCCAACCGCGGCGCGTGCCATCTGGAGGGCCTGACCCATTGGACGATCTTTGGCCTCGACGCTACGTCATGGGACCCGGCGCCCTACGAGCGCTTTAGCAACGCCGGCGCGGGGCAGCAGGCGGCGAGGTTCCAGAATTACTTGTCCCTTTTCAATCCCCTGGGCATCTGCAAATTCATCGGCAAAGCCAGCCCCACCCCGGAGACCCTCGCCGGGTTGGTCAACGCGGCCACAGGTTGGGACCTGACCGGTGACGAGGTATTGCTGGCGGGTGAGCGCCTTTTTAACCTGAAGCGCCTCATCAACAACCGGCTGGGCGTCACCCGCGCCGACGACACCTTGCCGAAGCGGCTGCTCACCCAGGCGCGCCCCTCCGGGATGGCGGAAGGCAGACTCCCCCAACTTGAGCCCATCCTGGACGAATACTATAAGGTCCGTGGCTGGCTCCCTGACGGTCGGCCATCACAAGAACTGTTGGAGAAACTGGGCCTGACGAAAGTTTGAAAGAGTTGGTTGGAGGAAATACATGGTAAAACCACCCAAGGTCGTCTACATCGGAGCCGGGAGCGCGGTCTTTGGACTCAAGGCGCTGTCCTCCATCATCCGCTCCGAGCGTCTGCGCGGCACCGAGCTATGGCTGGTGGACATAGACGAGCCCGCCCTCGACACGATGACGCGCCTGGCCGAGGTGCTGAACCGGGAATGGGGCGCGCAGATGCGCATCAACAGCACCACCCGTCGCCGCGAGGCGTTGCCCCAGGCCGACTTTGTCATTGTCTCGGTGCAGGTCGGCCCGCGCGAAGAGGTGTGGGAAAAAGACTGGCGCATCCCACTCAAACACGGCCTGCGCCAGCCCTATGCGGAAAACAGCGGACCGGGCGGACTCGCCCACACCGCGCGCAACACGCCCCTGATCATGGCCATCGCCCGCGATATGGAAGAACTCTGTCCCGATGGGTGGTATCTCAACTTTACCAACCCGCTGATCCGCTTGACTTGGGCCGTCCAACGTCACAGCAAGCTCAAGGTTGTGGGTTTGTGTCATCAATTGTATTGGGCCTACGCCATGGCGGTGGCCGTGCTGGCGGACCGCTACGATGTGTTTGTCCCCGCGGGCTTTAACGTGCACACTAGTTACGAGAACAAACCCTACTTGGGGCCGATGATGCAGGCCGGTTACAAGTACCTCGACATCAAGGCGGCCGGTCTCAACCACTTTTCGTGGGTGTACGACATCCGCGACCGGGAGACGGGCGAGGACCTCTACCCGCTGCTGCGTGAAAAATGGCTGCACCATTACCGGAAGGACTTTGAGCCGTTGACGCGCGAGATGTTTGAGATCTTTGGGTTGATGCCCACGCCGGGCGACGCGCATTTGTGCGAGTTCCTGCCCTGGACCCACGATCCCATCGCCAAGCCCTGGGAAAGGTACAACCTGACGCTGCAAAGCTTTGACGGCAACCGGCGTCGCCGCGCCGATCGCCGGGCCATCGCCGAGGAGATCGTCCGGGGGGAGCGCTCTCCCGAGGAGATCAGAAACCTGCGCAGCGAGGGCATCCCCGAGATCGTCGAGGGCGTCACTCTGAACGATAACGCCTATCACGTTCGACGCCAACCAGTATCATCACCAGCTCAACCTGCCCAACGATGGCCTGATCCCCAATCTGCCGGACGACGCTATCGTCGAGGTGCCGGGTGTGATCTCCGGTCTGGGCATCCGGGGGTTCAACATGACGCCGCTGCCCGAGCCCATCGCCGAGTTGTGCCGCCGGGAGTTGGTCTACAGCTCGTTGGTGGTGGATGCATGCTATCACGGTGATAAAGATCTGGCTTTGCAGGCTCTGCTGCTAGACCCAATGATCAACGACATTGACCGGGCACGCGCCATCCTGGATGATTTCCTGGCCGAGTTTGCCGAATACCTGCCGCAGTTTACCCGGTAGCACCTTGCGCCCAAGGGACACTTTGAAAACATCCGAGCAACGCCAGGTCTCTCAGACTTGCGAACCCCACTTGAAGCACACCTTGTTCCCCAGTGTTGACGAGATGCTCGCACCGGAGGCATTGAGCACGCTGGCGGAGCAGCCGGTGGCGTCTGTGCGCATTGCGCCTCTCCGAGCCGAGTATGCCAAGTCCGGCAGCCATCTCTCGGCGGTAGAGACGAACGATGGACAGGGTCCACGCTACATCTTGAAACGTGTCTCGCTAGCCCGGGACTGGCTGATGCGCGCCACCGCTGATCATCTCTTCCGGTCGGTAGCGTTGTGGCAACACGGCTTTTTCGATCGGCTGCCACCGGAAATAGGACACGCCATCGTCGCCTGTGCACTGGATGGAGGGGGGCGGGCCATCCTCATGCAGGATATCGGCGCGTCACTCGTTCCCTATACCCGCTTTAGCACGACCGACAACGAACGCTTTCTCGACGCCATGACGGCCCTGCACACGGCCTTTTTTGAAACGCCCGAGCTGCTGAATCCTTTGCTTGGCTTGTGCACGTTGCGGCATGTCTACACGATGTTCTCGCCGTTGACGGGCCGCCGCGAAACTGGATGCCCGGATGAAGTCCCACGGTGTATCTTGGAAGGCTGGGACCTGGTGCGGACGTTGGTCGAGCCGGGCGTGGTCAACGTGGTTGAGGCGCTATTGGATGATCCGACGCCGTTGTGCGAGGCCCTCGGTCGCTATCCCCAAACGCTGATTCACGGCGATTGGAGACACGCGAACCAGGGGCTGCTGCGTGGAGAGCAAACACAGATAATCATGCTCGATTGGCAGCTTGCCGCGGCTGCGCCACCGTCTGTAGAGCTGGGCCGGTACCTGGGAACCAACTCGGCGCTCTTGCCGGTTTCCAAAGAGGCATCGCTCGCGTACTACCGGCAGAGACTGGCGCAGCGCCTGGGGTCCCGGTTCGACGAAAGTTGGTGGCGACCACAATTAGAGCTGGGACTGCTGGGAGGTTTTGTCCAGGATGGCTGGGCCATCGCGATGAAAGCGACGCATTGGCATGTGGGCGCTGGGGCACGCGACCGCTGGCGGGCGGACCTGGGATGGTGGTCCGAGCGAGTTCGGGCTGGGGTGAGATGGCTGTAAAGCTGGGCGCCTCGTATCGTCGCGGGATCCCAGCAAAATCAATTCGCCTCCCGAATATTGACAAGTGATCAACACGGTAGTATA
>CBFDAD010000055.1:0-8146 GCA_965602705.1 uncultured bacterium | reverse complement strand
GGGAATCTTGAGCACCTGGCCGACCAGGATATAGTTGGGATTAGCAATGCCGTTATAGGCCGCTAGCCGCTGGTAGGTCAACCCATACTTGAGCGCAATACGGAACAGGTTCTCACCCGCTTGCACCGTGTGTGTTTTTGCCACGGTTGACGAAGGAGCCTCTGTGGCCTCTGGCGCCTCTGTCGCTTTCGGCGTTGCTGTGGCCACGGACGTTGTTGTGGCCTCAGCCACGGCGGGTTCAGGCGTAGCCGACGCTGAAACCACGGTCCCCTCAGGCGTTTGCTCTTCAGCGAAAGCAGTGGCGGCCAAGGCCGTCACCGTGGCGTTGATCGCATCATCACCCGACATTGGCGTAGAGGTAGATACGGCACCGGCGGATTCTGTGGGTGCTGACACCGCCGTCATTTCAACAGGGGTTTCTGGCGGGCCGGACGACTTGGCGCGTGTGCAGCCAGAAATCAAAACCAGCCCCAACACTAAAACGAACCCCAGCCAGCCTGAAAAGCGCAGAACGTCTCGCCTCATAAGAAGCCTCCTATTGTCAAGCGGAGCCGAGTCCCGCCCCCCACCGGCGCGGCCAACGTGTTCATATGTTACCATAAATGGTAACGAGCGTCAAGCCAAGTTGCGCTTATTGGAAACGTTCAGCATTCATTATTCAACGACTGTACCAGGACCGGGCTTTTCACGGATCGCCGGCCGGCTGCCACCAGGCCGTGCTTTAGGCCAACCGTGGTCGAAACTTGTAACCGTAAACGATCACCCCGTGGTCGCCCTCTTCACGGATCTTGCGAGTGACCATCTCGACCGGCATGCCCACCGCGACCTTTTCCGGCTCGACGTCGGCCAGTTGCGCCGTCACCACTGGTCCTTCGTCCAGCTTGACCAGCGCGACAGTGTAGGGAACGTTCTCCTCGTACCCGTCGGGAGCGTTGTAGATTGTGCTGTAAGAATAGACCTCTCCCAAACCACTGAAGGTATAGGGCGTCTTGGCGGGCGCTTCACACTCGGGACAGATGTCGCGGGGTGGAAATATCTTGCTCCCGCATTTTTCACACACCTCGCCTACCAATCCATAGCGCTGACTTTTTGTTCGCCAATGTCTTGCTACTTGCATCATTACCTCCCCAAAAAAAGTTTACACCCGCTGGATCGCCGTGAGCTAGATAGCTTCCAGCAAATGGGTAATCACGGTCGCGCCACTGCCACCGATGTTCTGAGTCATCGCCAGGCCAGCGTTTGCAACCTGGTTGGCACCGGCCTCGCCGCGCAACTGTTGGACCGCCTCGACCATTTGATAGACACCCGTGGCCCCAACCGGGTGCCCGCGGGCCTTTAGTCCGCCCATCGTGCAGATGGGCAACTTGCCACCGATGCCAATCTCGCCGTCAAGACCCAAACGTACGCCTTGACCGCGCTCAGCAAAGCCACATGCCTCCAGCGACAGGACCGACATGATAGAGAATGCGTCGTGGACTTCAAACAAGTCCACGTCGGCCGGTCGCACTTCGGCTTGCTGGTAGGCACGGCGAGCTGAGAGCGCCGCGCCTTCGAGCGTCAAGAGATCACGCCGGTCGTGCAAAGCAACGGTGTCGGTGGCAACCGCCGAGGCCAATACCCGCACCGGCCTGGCGTGCCGCAGCCCCTTGACCATATCGGTTGGACAAAGCACAATCGCAGCCGCGCCGTCGCAGATGGGCGACGAGTCCAGCAGACTGATGGGGTCGGCGATCATCTTGGCGTTTTCGAACTTTTCCCGACTGACGGGAAAAGGAAACATCGCGTAGGGGTTGTTGACCGCGTTGCGGTGCGCGTTGATGGTGAACGGCGCAAAGGCGTCGTGAGACACGTTGAACTCGTACATGTAGCGGCGCATGAGCAACGCGTTGATAGAGACAAACGACAAGCCATGCATCGCTTCATAGTCGGCGTCGGCGGCCATCGCCAGCGCCGCCGTCGTCGTGCTGCCCTTGCGATCCGTCATCTTTTCGACGCCAACGACCAGCGCAACGTCAACCATACCGCCAGCAACGGCGATGTAGCCCATACGGGCGGCTGCAGCGCCTGAGCCACAGGCCGCCTCGACCTTGAACGCCTCGACCCCCTTTAGCCCGGCAAAATCGGCGATCAACGCGCCCAGATGCTCCTGGCCGCTCAGTTCGCCGGAGAGCATGTTGCCCGCCAGCAACATGTCCACCTGGTCGACGCCCGCGTCCTGCAGAGCACCCAATATCGCCTCTAGCGCCAGGTGGCGCAGCGAGACGTCCCAGTGTTCACCTACCTTGGTTTGTCCGATACCGACGATGCTTACGTCTCTCATGAATGTGTTCTCTGACTGTCACGCTCGTAGGGTGACGCTCCTCACTTTGTTAAAATCTTGCCGCGATAACGGGCATAGGTTGCATAATCTATCTCAACCCGCCGGTCGATGTACGTGCGCGTTGAGGGCGCACGCTGCTGGCGCGCGGGCAGGGCTTGTGTCGTGCGCAACGAAAAGGCATCGCTGCCAGCGCCGGATCCAAAGGAGACCAACAGAATCCGCTCGCCGGGTTGAGCCACGTCTAGAACGGCCGTCAGCCCCGTCAAGGATGAACCAGCGTAGGTGTTGCCGATCTCATTGACCAGCAAACCAGGCAACAGTTGTTCACGATTGAACCCCAGTTGCTTGCCGGCCTTGAGCGGGAACTTGGCGTTGGGCTGGTGAAACACCGCGTAAGTATAGTCAGCCGCCGCCGTACCCAGCGTCTCCATCAACTCACTGGCGGCCGACAGGGTGTGCTGAAAGTAAGCTGGCTCGCCGGTAAAACGCGCGCCGTGTTCGGGATAGTTTTGGCGGGCGCGCCGCCAAAAGTCGGGGGTATCGGTGACGTACGAGAGCGAGCCTTCGATAGCAACCAGCACGTCGGGATCTTTTCCCATCTCGCCCAGGACAAAGGCCGCACCTCCTGCCCCGGCTGTGTACTCCAGAGCATCACCGGGCCGTCCCTGGGCCGTATCCGCGCCCACGGCCAGCGCGTACTCTACCATACCTGAACCCACGATACCGATAGCCGCCTGGAACGCCTCCGTGCCCGCCTTGCAGGCAAACTCCCAATCGCCACTCAAAGTATGGGGGACGGCGCCGATCGTCTCGGCCAGGATCGTGCCCGTGGGCTTGACGGCGTAAGGATGGCTCTCGCTGCCCACCCACACCGCGCCAATCCGAGACGGCTCCAGTCCGCCAGCCCGGGCCAGGGCGTTGCGCGCGGCCTCAATGGCGATGGTGACCGTATCCTCATCAAGCCCCGGGACCGCCTTTTCGCGGATAGGTGAGCCACCATGGCCCCCGCTCCACACCCGTGAAACCTCGCTGCCTGGCAGGCGATAACGGGGCACGTAAGCGCCATAGCCCACTATGCCAACCGGACGATCAGTTCGCCAAAGTGCCATCTTTGCTCCTTACACACTCTCTTTCATCACACGTCACGACTCAGTATCTCTTGGGCTCGATCCACCCGAACAACACCCTCTCGCACCAACTGCGCCGCCACGCGCGCTATCTCTTCACCCGTCGCGCCAGCGGCCATCGCGACCTGGCGGGCGTGCAGACTCATGTGCCCGCGCTAGATGCCCTCAGTGGCCAGCGCGCGAATGGCGGCCAGGTTCTGCGCCAGTCCAACCGCTGCCATGACCTCCGCCAGCTCGCGGGCGCTCTCTACGCCCAGAATCTCAAGCGCCACGCGGGCCGTCGGGTGCACACGGGTCGCGCCACCGACGATACCCACCACCAATGGCAACTCCAGTGTGCCGACCAACCTCCCCCCCATCTCGTCCAGGGTCCAGGTGCTGAGGCTGGTGTAGCGACCAGAACGGGCGGCATAAGCGTGGGCGCCGGCCTCGACGGCACGCCAATCGTTGCCAGTGGCGATGGCCACGGCGTCTATGCCATTCATGATCCCCTTGTTGTGCGTGGCAGCGCGATAAGGGTCGCTCTCGGCAAAAGCCCAGGCCTCGACGATTCCCCGGGCCACGTCCAGCCCGGCAAAATCATCAAACGCCAGCGCCTCGATAGGAATGGCGCAATGCGCGCGGGCCAGGCGCCGGTCGGCCAGGTTACTCAAGATGCGTAACACGACCCGTCCGCCACTGATCTCTTCAACCAGCGGCGCCAGCCGTTCGACGGCGCTGTTGACGGCGTTGGCTCCCATCGCATCGCGGCAATCGTACAACAAGTGTACGACCAGCATCGGGCCGATGGGACTGTGCTCAAGAACCCTGACCTCGACGTCTCGCGCACCGCCACCCAGGCCAACAATGACCGGGTCTACGTCGTTTGCAGCTTCCAACAAACGCGCCTTATGGTGCAGCAGCTCAAAGCGAGCGGCCCACGGATCGGCCAGATCCAAAACCTGCATCTGCCCAATCATCACTGGCGCGGTGGCATGGGCCTGAAATCCACCGCCAGCGCGGACTAGCTTGGCGGCCAGGCTGGCCCCGGCTACCACCGAGGGTTCCTCGATGACCATCGGCACCAACACATCGCGCCCGTTGACGCGGAAGTTGGTGGCGATACCCAGGGGCAACTCGTGCACGCCGACCACGTTCTCAATCATCTGCTCGGCCCGCTCCAGCCCCAGACCGGCATCGCGTAGTATAGCGACCTGCTCCGGGCTCAACCCGGCATGTTCAGCCAGGCACGCCAATCGATCCTCGATCGGGCGGTTATAGAATCCTGACAATCTCGACGACTTGGCCATAATCCACTTCGGACGCATAAAAAAGCCCCAACCGGCGGTTGCGGCCTCTCCTTTCAACACTCAGTATATCACGCTTGCACTGTCAAAAACTATCAAGCTACGTTAAAAACCTGTAAAAACCTCCCAGTTTTCAAGCCCGTCCGTGCCGTCTTTTAACCGTGGCGTGTGATCTTTGCGACAAAACTCTCCAGCGTATCAGACCGCCGGATGCGGATGCGCTTCAGGGTGAAAAGACCAGCGGTCGAATGGGTAGTGCCGTATTCAGTGGTCACGGCAGCCCAGTAGCCGAACCGTTCGAGGGCGCGAATGGCGTTAGCGTCGTATCGGCCGGCCGGATAACAGAAGAAGCGAACCTGCTTGTCGATCCGCGCCTCAAGCGCCTCCCTGGAGCCAAGGATCTGCCACAGCAGTTGTGCGCCCGACAGGCCGCGCAAGTCCGGGTGGGTGCGGGTATGGCTCTGGATGTCCATTCCAGCGTCGTGCAACTCGACGACCTGATCCCAAGTGACGTAATTGGACTCGCCGTAGGTGATGCGGTCGGTGATGATGAAAAAAGTGCCGACAAAGCCGTATTTCTGCAGGATTGGGAAAGCGTTTCCGTAGGCATCCGCGTAACCGTCGTCAAAGGTCAGGAGGATGGGCTTCTCGGGCAGGGACCGGCCGAGGGTCAGATGATAGAGCAAATCCTGCAAGGTGATCGTCGTATAGCCATTCTCCGCCAGCCACGCCAACTGCGCGTCCAGGTTTTCGGGTGTCACCGACAGATCCAGCCGGTAGCGGTCCGCGCCAGGTGGGGGCACAGAGATGTAATGATACATCAGAATCGGCACGTCCGCGACGCGAAACGTGCCATCAGGGGTGGGCAACGGCGTCGCGGTAGCGGTCACGGTTGGTTTTGGGGTGGCCGTCAGCATGCGGGAGCGCGTCACAGAAAGGGTCTCACTCGCGCTTAATATCGCACGAGGCGTCGCAGCCGGTGTAGCCGTAGGCCTTGCGGTGCGTACCGGGGTGGCAGTCTTTGCGGCGCTCGGCGTTTCAGAAGCAATCTGCCTGCGGATGCGCCCCGTATACAACACCTCCGTGGGTTTCGGGGTGACGATGGGCCTGCGGGTGCGCGTCGGCGTCGGCGTCGCGGTCGACGTCGTCGTCGGGGTCGGACTGGGGGTGCTCGTCGCAGTCGGCGTCGGCGTCGCGGTCGCAGTAGCGGTAGCCGTCGGCGTGCTGGTCGGCGTTGCCGTCGCGGTAGCGGTAGCGGTGGGCGTTGCCGTCGGGGCAGATATGGAGCGCAGTGCGACGGGCCAGGCAATGCCCAGACCAACGACCAGCGTTATCAGGCCAATAAGCAGCAGACTGGTAAAAGTCAGACCGGTTTTTCTCAAGACGCGGGACACACTTGCTCCTACTTTAGATCAAGGTGCCTGGCACTTGGCAAGTGCCAGGCACCCTGGATTTGCTAACAGCTCTACGCGGGCTTGGCCGCCAACTGCTCCTGGGCCGCCTCGACCCCTCGCTGCAGCGCCTCCTGGTTTATTTGAACCAGCTTCTGCTTGCTCTCCGGCAGGTGGTCGGCCAGCGCCTGCGACAATTGCTCGGGCGTGACGACAGCGGTTGCCACCGCCCACGCCCCCAGCAGGATCATGTTGGCCACCCGCACGTTGCCCATCTCTTGGGCCATGTCCGTCGCCGGCACGTACACGACGCGAATGTCCTCACGGTCGCTGGTCTGGTCCACCAGCGAGCTGTTGACGATCAACGCCCCGCCCGGCTTGACCGCCGGTTCATAAGCCTCCATCGAAGGGATGTTCATCACCACGGCCGAGGAAGGCCGGCGTACGATAGGCGAACCGATCTCTTCATCCGAGACCACCACCGTACAGCGCGCCTTGCCCCCGCGCATCTCTGGCCCATAAGAGGGAATCCAGGTCACGTGCTCGCCCGCGTCCATACCGGCGTAGGCCAGAATCTGCCCGGCAAACAGCGTCCCCTGGCCGCCAAACCCGGAGATAATCACTTCGGATGTGCTCATCGCTCTACCTCCAGTCTTTCATCGCGTCAGCGACATGGGTATCGCCCAGCGGGTAATAGGGGATCATGTGTTCCTTGACCCACTTGGCCGATTCGGGCACCGTCAAGCGCCAGTTGGTGTGACACGTGGAGAGGACCTCAACCATCGATAAGCCCAACCCCTCCATCTGAGCGCGGAAGGCCAGCCGGATCGCCTTCTTGGTCTTGCGAATGCCGGGGACGTCGGTGACGTGCTGGCGGGTGACGTAAGCCACGCCGGGCAAACCGCCCAACATCTCAGCCATGCGCATCGGGAAACCAGCCACCTCCACGTCGCGCCCCGTGGGCGACGACTTGGTCACCTGGCCTGGCAGGGTCGTCGGGGCCATTTGTCCCCCCGTCATGCCATAGATGGCATTGTTGACAAAGATGACGGTGAGCATGTCACCCCGGTTGGCCACGTGCACAATCTCGGCCAGACCGATCGAGGCCAGGTCGCCGTCGCCCTGGTAAGTGAAAACGATGTTGTGGGGATTGGTCCGTTTAATGCCGGTGGCCATGGCTGGCGCTCGACCGTGGGCCGCCTCGGCAAAGTCTACGTCAAAGTAATTATAAGCCAGCACCGAACAACCCACCGGCGCAATGCCGACGGTCCGCTCCCGAATATCCAACTCGTCCAACACCTCGGCCACCAGCCGGTGACTGGTGCCGTGCGTGCAACCAGGGCAGTAGTGGGTGTCCCGGTCGGTCAGCGACTCGGGTCGCCGATAAACCACTTCCATGCCCACCGGTGGTTCTGGAATCGCGTGTTTCATCTCCCTTACTCCTGTTCCATTTCCTTGGATAGCTTGTGCAGTTCCGGCATGATTTCGTCGGGGAAGGGAACGACGCCTCCCGTCCGGCCGTAAAACCGGACGGGAATGCGTCCCTCGACGGCCAACCGCACGTCATCCACCATCTGCCCAGCGTTCATCTCAACCACGAGGATCGCTTTTACCTGGCGGGTCAGTTCGAGGATGCGCGCCTTGGGGAAAGGCCACAGCGTGACCGGTCGCAACACCCCGACCTTCAAGCCTTCTGCACGCGCCTCGCGCACCACCGTCTGGCAGATGCGCCCTACCGTGCCAAAGGCGATCAACAGCAGTTCAGCATCATCGACCTCATACTCTTTGTAGCGCACTTCATTCTTTTCGATCTCGCGCAGTTTAGCCTGCAAGCGCACGTTGACGGCTTCCAGATTCTCAGCGCCGAGGTAGAGCGAGGTGATGATGCGGTGGTCGCGGCCCTTGGCGCCGGTCAGCGCCCAATCAATCTTTTTCCGCTCCGCTCGGGTCTTGACCGGGTGCATCGGCGGCAGTTCGGCCGGTTCCATGATCTGGCCAATGCTGCCGTCGGCCACCACCATA
>CBFDAD010000054.1:0-8149 GCA_965602705.1 uncultured bacterium | reverse complement strand
GCCCACGCGATGAGCCAGGGTTCCGTTTCAGCCTGGGGCAGCGTCAGATCGATGGGTGGCGCCTCTCCACCTTCCTCGCCCCCCATACGAGCCAAGGCCTCCAGCGCGACGTTGCGCACCAGCCACTCGTCGTCCCCCTGCATCTCCTCCAGTATCTCCTTGGCCCACGGCTCTCCCACGACCAACAGTCCATACACGGCCGCACGGCGCACAATCAGATCCTGGTCTCTGGCCGCATCACGCAGCACGGCGTGCCCGTCTGGCTCCAACGCCGCCAGGGCCTCGGCGGCTACACGCTGCACCTCGTCTTCGGCCTCAATCATCCCGGCGACGATCAACTCCATTGCCGTCTCGCTCCCAGCCAGGCTCAAACGACCCAATGCGTCGACCGCCGCCAGACGCACGTCCAGGTCGTCATCGTCCAGGGCAGCTTCGATCAGCGAGAGGTCCTGTTCACGCTCCAGGACACCCAGCCCCAATATCGCCCCCGCGCGCAGGTGCGGGTCAGGATGGCACGCCGCTCGCTGAAACAGCAAGCCCACGCCGGCCTCACCACTGCTCACCAGGGCCGCCAGTGCCCGATCGCGCAGCAGGGTCGGCAACCCCACGTTCATCAAGAGCTGAGCGAGCCGTTTCATCAGCGCCTCGCGCCAGGATGCACGCCCGGGCCGCGTGGCCGCCAGCAAGGACGCCGCCTTCCAAAATCGATTCAAAAACAGATCGTCGGGCACGCCCAATAAGCGCCGGACGAGAGCTTCGGGGTCAGCCAGCCCGGCATAAAAGCGTAGCACACCGGCCCAATCCGGATCTTCGATGTGGGCTATAACCGTCCCAACGCCATCAGCGCCGGTTTCGTTAGCCAGATGATGTGCTGCCCAGTAAGCGACAAGCAGAGGATGGACGAACAGGTAGCGGCGATTGCCAAAGGCTCGAATCGGCCCCCCATCAGCGGTCAGAGCCCGGCAACAGTCCACCACCTGCAAGATGCACCGTTCCTTTTCTTCCCTGGCCGCCCTTAACGCCTCCTTGTCAACGTCCTCATCCTCATCCAGAACAAACTGCGGCGCCGGCATGGCTTGTGTAACCGTAGATTGAATCTCTCCCCGCTCCAACATCGCCCCACCCCGCTCCAGGGCGACGAAAGCCAGCCGCCCCAGGGCGCGGTGACCGGTCTCTGGCGGCCAGGCCACGTGACCTTCGGCGTCCGCTTGCGGAGAGGGCAACAACACATCCATCACCTGCGCCATCCGGCTGGCTGGTGTGCTGGCGGGTGTTTCTCCACGCAACTGGATGATCAGCTCAATGGTGGCCTCTAACGGTGTGGGCGGCTCCATGCCGTAAGAAATCTTGGGTGCGGGGGCGTCTGGCGTCACAGTCTCGTACTGAGGTTGGGAACGCAGTGCCTCTGTCCAGCGCCGGGTTAGATCAGCGAACTGCCGGCGGGTCCAGGGCACTGGGCGTAGCGGCACAAAACCGGCCTCCACCAGGGGCGCGTAGCCGGCATCGCCAGCAGTGACCACGAGCTGATTGTCGGGATAGGCAGTAAACAGC
Source organism: uncultured bacterium (assembly GCA_965602705.1). Lineage (GTDB taxonomy): Bacteria > Chloroflexota > Anaerolineae > S140-20 > S140-20 > CBFDAD01. The sequence goes on along the minus strand of CBFDAD010000054.1, from coordinate 6,598 downwards.
TCCTGGACCCAGGCGGTGACGGCGGCCCGGTCCCGGACTGCAACTTGGTCCCAACCATCGAGCAAGACCAGTGCGTTACCCCCCTCAATTTCGCGCCGCAGCCAGCGCGACACACCGGTCGCAACGAGACGCGACATAGTCGAGACCGCCGCCTGCACCAAGCGCGCCGACGCCAAAGTCGGGGCCGCTTTCTCACTCTCCTGATTGTCCTGGTCGTCGGGAGGCTCAGCGCCTGTCAAGTCGGGCGCCAGCGCTGGCAAATAGACATAGACTGGCACGCGCCGGCCCTCTCTAGCCACAAGCTTGGCCACATAGAGCAGTAGCAGGTGATTGAGCAGCGTCGTTCGCCCACTGCCAGGCTGTCCGATGATGGCCAGCCGGTTGCTCGCCTGGATAGCCTGCAGCGGTGACAGGTACCGTCCTTCCGTCTCGTCGGTCGCTGCAGCCAGCGGCGCGTGCAGTTGCATTTCTACATAGATCTGATCCAGGGTTGCCAGCGTTCCCAGCAGATGCGTCCGCTGCGCAACCTCAACGACGCTTTCACTGTAACGAGTAGCCATGTCGGCGGTCAGGCGCTGGCGAAACCGGCGTGCCTGATCCTGCACACGCCCCCGGAACCGGGCGACCCGGGCACGGTAACGATAGGCCAATCCTACCAACAGCCAGGCAACCAGCAGGCCGATGGCAAAGGAGACAGCGTCAAACCGCCAACCTTGGGGCAGAGCTTGAGAGACAGCAAACCCAGGCCAGCTAAGCAACAAAACAGGGCATGGATTGAAAAACATGACAGGGGGTGCTCCTACTAATGAGGACTATTAAGACGGTACCTTTCTCCTATTGACCCCAGCAGTGATACACATTAGAATGATTCTAACAATTTTCCAACTTAGTCTGAGCTTCTTTGCTTGGTTTTCATTATAGTCAGGCCCGGATTTTCGGTTCTCTCCTTTCTGTGGCGAGCCACGCCCCCCAACTAGGATGTGGGGGCGTGGCCGTTTTTACAGATCGAGCAGGATGCGCCCGCAATTGCCGCACTGAAACAACTGCCGGCCGCCCCGGACCGCTTTCATCTTTGTGCTAGAGGGCGCGACAGCGCAAAAACCACACACGCCGTCCCGCAGCGTCGCCACTGCAATGGAACCGTGACGGGCGCGTACCTTATCGTACAGTGCCAGGTCCTCGGCCGCGATGATGTGCCGCAACCGTTCACGTGCACTCCGTGCCTCGACCAGACGCTCTTCTAAACCGTCCCACTCCTCCCTCAGCGCCGCCTGCTCCGCTTGCCAACTCGCTTCGGTGTCATTCAGCCCTGTGCGGCACTCTTCCAAGCTCGCCTCAGCCTCCTCGCCATAGACCATTGCCTCAAGCAAATCGTCCTCCAGTGTCTCGCGCCGGCGTTTAAGTGAAGCGAGCTTCTCTTGCAGATCGCTCAACTCTTTGGGATTGGTGACCCGCCCACTGTAAAGCCGTCTCTCTTTAGACGTGGCCTCATTGTTCAGGCTGCCAATCTCCAGTTCCAGGTCGCGCGCCCGAGTCACCCAACGCTGGTGTTCCTCTTGGGCCACAGTCAGCGCCCGACGTGCCTGGTGCAGAGCCTCGCTCTCGCCCAGATTGGCCTGGATTTCCGACACCCGGCGCTGGCCTTCGTCTAGCTCTAGGTCCAGGTTCTGCAAACGGTAAAGCGATTCGCCTGTTTTCATTGCCCCCGACCCTTTTCCAACACGCTTGTGAGAGGAATACAGTTTGACGCAATTGTACTCGAAAAGCCTACCGCCAGCAAGCTGTTAAAATCGCAGATGGCAGCGGATGAAATCGGCAGCGCGATTGGACGAGGAAGAACTGTCGTGCTAGAATATATCAAGTTTACAAGTCGCGCCAGATAACCTGGCGCTGCCGTTGTCTCTACCGAGGGAAAATTGAGTCCGAAAACGATCGCCCGTATATTATCCATTGAACAAGAGGCCGTCAAAATCCATGACAGGGCCGAACGCTTTGCCACGCGCATCACCAAGGATGCCGAGCAGGCGGCCGCCAACTTGAACGAGCAGACCCTATCACAGGCCCACCAACAAGCACAGCGGATCAAGACCACCAGCAGGAAAGCAGCCAGGGCTGAACGGGCACGCATCATCGAGCAAGCCGAGGTGGAGGCCCGACGCTTGGAAGAACTGGCTGCGCCTCACTTTGACAGCGCCGTCAAATTTGTGCTCGATCAGGTCGCAGGACGCGAGTAGCATCATGGCTGTGCGTGATGTCACTGCCTACTCTCTCGTCAATGCTACGGTGCGCGCTCTCTACTCGACGATGCTGACGCCCGAGACGTGGGACGCGCTCGTTCTCGTGGGGGACTTTGAGGCCGTTTTGAACGTGCTATCCAAGACGGTCTATGGTCCCTACTTTGAGGTCGAGTGCGATACAATGTCCCCTCGCCGCGCCGTCTATCAGATTAAATGGCACCTGGCCGACGTTTACGAAAAACTCATCCGCCTGACGCCGGAACCCGGCCGCCAGTTGTTGCTCCAACTCTGGCGGCTCTACGAGGTGGACAACCTCAAAGCCACCTTGCGTGGTGTCGCGGCCGGTGCTTCGTGGGACCAGGTACGACGCTTGCTCTGCCCGATGGCCAAATACACTATCCTCACCGCGGACGATATCGAAAAGATGGTCCGTAGCGGTGACGTGGCTCGGGCAATTCAAGTCATACGTCACACCCCCTACTATGATACCCTCGTCCACGCCCTGGCGCGTTACCAGGCCGAAGGCAACCTGTTCCCTCTGGAAGTGGCGCTGGACCTGGACTATAGACGAGAGCTATGGCAAAGCATCAATCAACTCAGGGGCGCAGACCATGAACAGGCGCTGCGCACTGTCGGCACAGAGCTCGATACGGACAACCTCATGTGGGCGATCCGCTACCGTGTCTACCACCACCTGTCGGAGCAGGAAATCATCAACTATACGCTCCCTTTGGGCTATCAGGTGCACGACGAACACATTCGCGCTATCGCAGCCGGCGCGGATATCGCGCCGCTGGTGAAACGCATTTATCCAGACGTCGACGTGGGCCAAGTTTCAGCCTCGTCCGGTCTTTCAGGGCTTGAAGTAGCCCTCCAGCGCCACGTCGTTACAATGTGCCGTGCGGCTTTTAGGGGTTACCCATTCCACATCGGCGTTCCGGCAGCCTACCTGCTACTGAACGAAAGTGAAATCAGAGACCTGACAGTGTTGATCGAGGCCAAGGCCTCACACCTTCCATTGGAGGCGTTCGCGTCCATGTTGCAGATGCAGTCATTATCACCCGTGTTGTGTTGAGATGAACATTCTACAATCACCAGCCATGCGTAAGGTCGAACTGACTGTGCCGGAGCACGACGTTGTATCTGTGACAGAAGTGCTAGCTGCATCGGGCGCCTTTCACCTCGTGAGGACTGAACACCTGGGTAGCGATGAGGCCGCCTGCGATATTAGCGAATGGCAAGAGTGGGCGACGACCTTTGCCGGCCTCGAACGGCGCATCCTGGCCGTGATGGAGGCGCTCGGCGTGGACGAAGGCCCTCCTCCCTCCGAGACGCCCCACCTCATCAGGCCCTCAGTAGCCCAGATGGACATCGAACATCTGGAACAAGAAGCCCAGGCGCCCATCCAAGAACTGGACCAGGAACAACACAAGCTGACCGAATTACAGCAATACCTCGGCCAGTTGAAGCCAATCGCCAGCCTGGACGTGGACCTGGACACACTGCGCAACCTGCGCTACACCCTGGTGCTGTTAGGTACCATACCGCTCGATAATCTCGAACGGTTCCGGACCAGCCTGGAAAATGTACCTTATGTTCTGGTCACGCTACGGCGCGACGAATACCTGGCAACCGTGGCGCTCATTGGCGCGCGGCGCGACGCGGATATCCTGAAGCGGGCCGCCCGCAGTGCTTACCTCAACCCACTCAGTCTACCAGACGAAAAGTACCGCGGCACCCCGGCCGAGGCCATCGCCGCTTTACAGTCTGGCATCCAGCGCAAACGTCAACACGTCGCTGAAGCCCAGGCCAACATCGAGCACCTGCGCGAAATGCGCATCAAACACCTGCGTCACCTCGTGTGGCGGGTGCGCGCCAGTCGCAAGCTGGTTGAGACTATCGCCCATTACGGTCGAATGGACTACTCCTACGTGGTCGCCGGCTGGGTGCCCGCGTCACAAGCGCGCGCCTTGGAGCAAAAGATCGGCCAAGTGTCGAATCAGACGACGATTCAAGTCAGCACGCCTCGGGAAGAAGATGCGCGCCATATCCCAGTAGCGCTCGAAAATCCTTCCTCGCTGAAGGCTTTCCAGAACCTGGTGACCAACTACGGCTATCCCCGTTACGGCGAACTCGATCCCACACTCTTGCTGGCGCTGACCTTCCCCCTCGTGTTCGGCTTCATGTTCGGCGACGTCGGGCACGGCCTGCTGCTCACCCTTTTAGGCCTGCTCCTGATCAGCCGCAGAGTGCACGCGTTACACGCGCTCGCCAACCTTGGAGCGGTGCTCACCGCCTGTGGCGTGACATCAACGCTCTTTGGTTTCCTCTACGGCAGCATTTTTGGCTTCGAAACCGTGCTTGAGGCACTGTGGATACGACCACTTGAGGATATCATGGACATATTGGTGGCCGCTGTTGCCATCGGCGCGGCGTTGCTAAGTTTGGGGATGCTCTATAACGTCCTCAACGCAGCCCTAGCCCGCCGCTGGGGACGCTTGCTCTTCGATCGCAACGGCTTGGCCGGGCTGGCGTTCTATTGGTCGCTGATCGGGTTGGCGGCGAGCGCCTCCGTGGACGACATCCCCATCAATCCTGCACTGTTTGCCACGTTGGCCGCCGTGTCTGCGCTGGCGGTAGCGTTCGCCGAACTCCTGGCGCACCTGGTTGAAGGACACCGGCCGCTGGTTGAGGGCAGCTTTGGCACCTACCTTATGCAGGCGTTCTTTGAGCTGTTCGAAGCGGTCATCGGTCTGCTCAGCAACACCCTTTCCTACGTCCGCATGGGCGCTTTTGCCGTCGCGCACGGAGGCCTGAGCCTGGTGGTGTTTATCATGGCCGAGATCGTCAGCCCGTCGCGCGGCGTGGGCTACTGGATCGTCGTGGCGCTGGGCAACCTGTTCGTCATTGGTTTCGAGGGGATGATCGTGGGCATTCAGACGCTGCGTCTGGAATACTATGAGTTCTTTAGCAAGTTCTTTTCCGGCAGCGGCGTGTCTTTCCACCCGCTGACGTTGATCGCAAAAGGGGAATAATAAAGGAGAAAGCACCATGATCGTAATAATCGCTCTGATCGCCGGGCTGCTGCCGTTGCTACCAGCTCTCGCGCTGGCACTCAAGCGGCGACGGCAGGCGCCAGTCAAAATGACCCGCCGGCTGGTGCTTGGCCTGAGTGGCCTCAACCTGGCGTTGGCGCTCATGATGATCGGCCTGGGGTTGGTCTGGCTCTTTGCCCCCCACATCGTCGAAGCGTCGGGGTTGGCACAAGAGGCTGCTGCAGATCCTTACGGCCCGATTGCTGCCGCCGTCTCCGTCAGCATAGGCTCGCTTGGTGCGGCCTACGCCGTGAGCACCACTGGATCGGCCGCCCTGGGGGCCATCGCCGAAAAACCGGAGATCTTTGGCAGCGCCATCATCGTCGTCGGTCTGGCCGAAGGTGTCGCTATCTATGGATTGATCATCGCCTTTATCATCATCAGTCGCTGACACGGGGAGACGAAACCGGCTCCTTCTGGGTTCCCCTCGACAGAACCGTAGCGACAAGAGAGGGAAAAAATGCTCGTCATCGGCAGTCAGGACGCCGTGTGGGGTTTTGCTCTCGTGGGCGTGCGCGGCCAGATTGTGACGACGGCCCAAGAACTGAACCAAGCACTCGACGCAGCCCTCGCCGACCCGCATGTCGGCATTGTGCTGGTGACCGAGGACGTTGCCAACCTGGCCCGCCAGCGGGTGGACACACTCAGGGTGCGCAGCAGCACCCCGCTAGTAGTAGAGATTCCAGGGCCAGGGGGACCGCGCCCTGACAGCCCAACGCTGAGTGAAGTGATCCGGCGCACGATCGGGATAAAGATATGATTTCAGAACGCGACGACGGTGAACCCGAGCGCAAAGCATTTGAGGACGCATACTCCTCAATGGATGGCGTTACGGGCCCGGGACAACCAGAGACCCGCGCTAGCGGAGCGGAGGCCGCCCTTGAGCGCGCCATCAAAGAGCAGGCCCGCAAAGAGGCCCGTCAAATCTTGGTCGATGCACAAGCTCAGGTCGAGCGCATCCGCGGACAGGGGCAGGCGCGAGCCGATGCCGAACGCGAGGCCATCCTGAGGCGTGCGCGCGAGGAAGATCAGGCCCTGCGCAGCCACGCGACAGTCGCGGCGCGATTGGGGGCGCACACACTGAAACTGAAACGACGCGAACTCTTGCTTGAGCGTGTTTTTGACGCGGCCCGCCAGCAATTGGCCTCTGCGCCAGATTGGCCGGACTATGAGCAAATCTTGCACCGCCTGCTGCGCGAAGCGGTGCACAGCCTGGGCACCAATGAGATCCTGATGGTGCACGCCGACGAGCGAACGCGCCAATTG
>CBFDAD010000053.1:0-8185 GCA_965602705.1 uncultured bacterium | reverse complement strand
AGATTTATCTGAACACGGTACTGACCTTCACGGCCGTGGGACGGCCCAGTCTGGCACGGGATGGAAGGTCCCCCTCTGGTCAGGCTCGCGCCCTGTAGTCTGGCCAGCATCGCGCTCTGGGAAGCTCGGCCCCAGAGCGCGTTTTTTTATTCCTGGGTGGGGGAGATTCTGCGTTTCCACAGGCGGCGGGCGACAAAGACGACTACCACCAGCCCAAACCCCACCAGCACCAGGTTTTCGTAGCGGCCGATGAAATCGGTGACCTGGTGCCAGCTCTGTCCTAGCAGCCGTCCCGCGAGCGCCAGGGCAAAGCTCCACAGCGCTGTCCCTATGGCGGTATAGAACGCAAAGCGCGCTATGTTCATGCGGGCCAGTCCCGCCGGGACGGAGATCAAACTGCGCACGATGGGGACCATGCGCCCAAAAAAGATCACGTATTCCCCGTAGCGGTTAAACCACGCCAAAGCCCGGTCGAGATCTTGTTCAGAGAGCATGAACCAATTTCCATAGCGTTGGATCAACAACCGTACCCGGGCTTCGTCAAACCACTTGCCTAATCCGTAGAAAAAGAACGCTCCGGCGACCGAACCGATGGCCCCCACGATGGTCACCCCGAGCATAGTAAAGCGTCCCTCCAGGGTCAGACTTCCGGCCAACGGTAACACGAGTTCGGAGGGGATGGGCGGAAAGACGTTCTCCAGGAACATGACGAGTCCCAGCCCGGGATACCCCAACGTACTGATGATGGATTGTGCCCACTCATTAATCGCATTCAAGATTTCAGCCAGGTGCATAGATCGTGACTCCTAATGTCTTTCTCAACGCTACAGCGTGTCTTTAAAGCAAGGGCGCGCAACCGCGCGCTCTTGAGATTATTATGGACCTTTGGGAAAGGGGCTCGGAGCAGACTCGATCGATCTTCTTTGAATCGCGATGCGAGCACGGCCTTCTTTCCTCAGGCTCAATTGTACCAGTTTACCTTGCTTAAGGCAAGATCGGTCATCAGTGACGATCACCGCCGGTTCATCGTACCCAGCATCACATCACAAACTTGCCGTCTTGGTAAAATAGCTCGCCGTCAATGGTGACCTGGCTGTCTGACATGTCGCACAGCATGTCCCAGTGAATGCCAGAATCATTCTGGCTCCCGACTTCGGGAAAACCAGCGCCGACGGCGAAGTGAATCGTGCCGCCCATCTTTTCGTCAAAGAGCATGTTCTTGGTAAAGCGCTGAATGCCATAGTTGGTGCCAATACCCCACTCACCCAGGTAGCGAGCGCCTTCGTCGGTGTTGAGGAGCGCGGTGAGGAGCTCCTGGCCCTTGGTGGCTTTCTCTTGTACCACTTTGCCATCCTCAAACCACAGCTCGACGCCGGTCACCTCCCGGCCGCCGTAAATGGCCGGGTAGGAAAAGCGTACCCAGCCGTTGACCGATTGCTCTACCGGGGACGTAAAGATTTCACCGTCCGGGAAATTGCTTTTCCCGTCGGCCTCTTCAAAAGCGCGGCCCTTGATGGATAACTGCAGGTCGATGTTGTCGCCTTTTATGGTCGCCTGCTCTTTACCTTCAAGCCAGCGGATGAGTTCGCGCTGTCGCTCCCCTTCCTTTTTCCAGGCAGCCACCGGGTCTGGTAAATCAAGCAGACCCGCGCCGTAGACAAAGTCTTGATATTCACTCAGGCTCATGTCGGCTTCCTGGGCGGATGCGTGCGTGGGGTAAACGGTATAACACCATTTGAGCTCTTTGCGCGCGGAGCGTTCCATCATGATTTTGAAAATCTCTGCTTGTGCCTTTCGGGAACGGCTCTGGCGAGCGGGATCAACCCCGGATAGAGCGCGGGTGTTGTGGGAAGCACTGATCTGGAGACTGACGGTGAACGTTTCGACCATGAGCCGTATAACGGGCGAGATATAGTCAAGCTGGGTATCACTGGCGTGTTTGTAAAAAATCTCCCCTGCGCCGGGCAAGCTGTTGAGCGTCAATACGTGGGCACCAGCTTTCACCGCCTCTTTGTACACTGCCAGGCTGAGTTCTTCTGCCAACGGGCTGGTCTGTAAGGCAAAATCCTCGCCTGGTTTGAGTTCAAGCGAGTAATTAACCAGGACTTGAGCAAGTTTGGTGACGCGCGGGTCGGGCATGTTGATCTCCTTTTTGAATCGATCTTGCTGTCTTTGAATAAGCGGATCGTGGGTCTGAACCGTTGCGAATTAAGCTTGGAGGAGTATATTACATTCCGTCGCGTCTAGCAACTTATTTTTGGGATCCGCTCTTGAATTTGTGGCTTGAATGCGTTAAAATGAAAACCACTTTGGTTTGATACTCGGACGGAGATCGGCCTTCCGTTTCGTGGCACCTGCGTTCTCATAAAATGATATGGAAAGGACGTTTGATGAATACCTTTGAATCCCTATTGACGTCGAGCACTTTTCTACTCGCCGACGGCGCAATGGGCACGATGTTGATGGCGGCAGGCTTGGAGCACGGCGAGGCGCCGGAGGGGTGGAACACCTCCCACCCTGAACGAGTGCGGGCGGTTCACCGCAGTTACATCCAGGCTGGCTCGCACATCATCTTGACCAACTCTTTTGGGGGCAGCCGTTTTCGGCTCGGGCAGTATGGCTTGCAGGATCGGGTGACCGAGTTGAACCGGGCCGCGGCCGAATTGGTCCGCGCCGAAGCCAGCGCCGCGCCGCGTCCAATAGCCGTGGGTGGATCGATTGGGCCCAGTGGGGAACTCTTTGAACCGCTGGGCACGCTGACCTTCGGGGCGGCCCGGGATGCCTTTGCTGAACAGGCTGCCGCGTTGTCCGAAGGTGGCGTGGACGTGCTGTGGATCGAGACCATGAGTGATTTGCAGGAGGTGCGGGCCGCCGTCGAGGGGGCGCGCGCCGTCTGCGACCTGCCGCTCGTGACGACCATGACTTTCGATACCCACGGACATACGATGATGGGGGTCAGCCCCGTGCAGGCGTTGGAGGCTTTGAGGGAGCTAGGGCCGGTCGCTTTGGGGGGCAATTGTGGCAATGGGCCAGCCGAGATCGAGGGGGTGATCAAGGCGATGCACGCGGCTGATCCCACTGTGACACTGGTCGCCAAGTCGAATGCGGGCCTGCCCAAATACGTCAACGATGTGCTGACCTACAGCGGTACGCCGGAGGTCATGGCCCGTCACGCGCTGCACGTGCATAGCCTGGGTGCGAAAATCATCGGCGCGTGTTGTGGCAGCACACCAGAGCACGTACGCGCCATGAGCGAGGCACTGAGGACGTAATTTGGCCGCAGGTCGCTCAAGCGGTGCGCCGCCGAAAGGGGGTGGGGATAAGCAGACCGCCGGGGCCACGGGCCCCGGCGGCGTAACTCGATTTTTCTTACAAGATCAGTGTGCCGTTCACAACTCGACGACCGAATCGTCACTGCCGAATTCGTTGGGCACGTAGGCGTCGGCAGTATAGTCGTTCTCCCAGCGCTCGTTATCTAGCAGGTAACGAAAGCGATAGCTGCGTCCCATCTCCAGTGTCAACGTCGTGGAGAAACGACCATCCTTGCGCCGCTTTAGCGGGTGACTGGTCTCATCCCAATCGTTGAACTCACCGCACAAGTGAACCTCCTGCGCGCTGACTTTGGATGGCACGGTAAAGGTCACGCGGCAGGTCTTGCCAGTTTTGCTGAACGTCTTTTTGAGCATATTTTCACCTCTCCTTTTTCATTAATCCATACCCTTGCACCCTCCGGTGCCGTGTCCTTGGCTACGCATTTTTTAACGCACCGTGAGCTGACTCAGTTGGATGCCAGTTCCAAAGATAGCGGATTCTACCACGGGCAGCGAGTTTTTTCAAAACGTGTTATGTGCTTGGAACATCATAGCTTGGGCAATGACGATGCACGCTCTCCATTGGAAGGTTCCTCCCTGGTTCATAGATGTTTGAGCCGTCCGGCAGCCGCGACGTCTACCAACCAGGTGAGCTGCCCTGCGGTAGGGCGAATTTGACCCGCTGGATAGCCCGCATTCGGGCCTTTTATCACTGCTTGCAAAATCTCCGCTTTACCTGCGCCGGTCACCAGAAAGAGCACCTGCTGGGCAGCGTTAATGGTGGGCAGCGTAAACGTCACGCGCTGCGCCGGGCGACCTTGATAGTGGCTCGTCACGGCCACGGCTGGCTGCATCGTTTCGCGCAGGGCGTCCGAGTTTGGAAAAAGCGAAGCCGTGTGCCCGTCGTTTCCCATCCCTAACAGGATCAGGTCCAGGGCGGGCCATTGCGTCCCAAAAAACGCGCCCAGTTCTGCCGTGTACGCCTCGGCAGCGGCCTGAGGCTCTAGCTCTCCACGTATGCGGTGAACGTTGTGCCCGGGTAGGGGCACGTGATCTAACAGCGCCTCGCGTGCCACGCCATAGTTGCTCTCGCGGTGATCGGGTGGAACACAGCGCTCATCACCCCAGAAGACGTGCACGTGTTCCCAAGGGATCCGGTCGCGGAAGCGTGGCGTGCTTAGTATCTCATAGAGCCGGCGCGGTGTGCTGCCCCCTGCAAGGGCGACGGTAAACGGGTCGTACGTCTGCGCCGACGTCGCAAAGCGTTCCGCAGCCGCCTGGCTGACCGCCTCCGGGTCTGGCAGTATGATCAATTCTTGCGCTGTCTCATTCGTGTTGGTGGGCACCGCTGCACCCCGCAATCCATTCTCGCCCGTCCCGAGTCAAAAGCGCGTCCGCAGCGCTGGGCCCCCAGCTACCTGGCGCGTACAACACCGGCTCTCTATCCACTGTCAAAGGATCTACCAGTCGCCACGCCAGTTCGATCTCATCACCGCGGGCAAAGAGCGAGGCGTCGCCCTGGATTGCGTCCAGTAGCAGGCGCTCGTAAGCCTCAGGCAACCCGCGCTCGCCAAAGTGTTCGCCATAGTGAAATTCCATGTCCACCGGCGCGGTTCGCATACCGGCGCCAGGGATCTTGGTCTCAAAGTGTAGATGCATACCTTCGTCAGGCTGGATGCACAGTGAAAGACTGTTGGGGGTCAGGCCTGCTTGCTCGGGAAACAACAAGTGCGGCACCTGCTTGAATTGCAACGTGATTTCGGTCGTTTTTTGGTCCATTTTCTTGCCCGAGCGAAGGTAAAAGGGCACGCCCTTCCAGCGCCAGTTATCCACGTACAGTTTGAGTGCGATGTGAGTGGGTGTGGATGAGTCAGAGGCCACACCGTCCTCCTCTCGATAACCCTGGTATTGCCCCCACACACCATCCGTCAGTGGAATGGGGCGCAGCGACTGTAGCACTTTGGTTTTTTCGTCGCGCAGCGCTTTAGCGTTAAAGGCAGATGGCGGTTCCATTGCCGTTAGCGTCAACAGTTGTAGCATGTGGTTCTGAAACATATCACGCAGCACCCCCGCCTGGTCATAGTAGCCAGCGCGGTGCCCCACGCCTACGCTTTCGAGCATGCTGATTTGCACGTGATCCACGTAATTGCGATTCCACAACGGTTCAAAGATGGTGTTGGCAAAGCGAAAAGTCATGATATTCTGGACGGTCTCTTTGCCCAAATAGTGGTCAATGCGATAGACTTGGTCTTCGTCAAAGACAGCGTGCACCTGCGCATTGAGTTGCCGCGCGCTCGGCAGGTCGCGTCCGAAGGGTTTTTCGATGACGATCCTGGTCCAACCGTTTGGGTTGTGGTTCAAGCCAGCCTGACCCAACTGTTCGATGACCACCGGGTATAGGGTGGGTGGAATGGCCAGGTAAAAGAGACGGTTACCCCCTGTACCGGCTTGCTCGTCGAGCTGCGCCAGTTGCGCCCCCAGGCGGCGATAGGTGTCAGGGTCGTCGTAGCTGCCCGCCAGGTAGGACACCCGCTCAGCAAAGCGATTCCACAACTTGCAGACTCTTGGTTCAGACCGGCTGTAGTCAACCACACCCTTGAAGAGGCGCTCGCGAAAAGCCTTGTCGGATAGGGAACTGCGTGCCACGCCGATGACCCGGGTGCTGGGGTGCGAAAGGTCATTGCACGCCAGGGTGTGCAGGGCTGGCATCAGCTTGCGCTGCGTTAAATCCCCGGACGCGCCAAAGATGACGATGGCAGCAGGTCGTGCTGATGAACTGATGTGATTCATTCATTTACCTCCGTATCGTGTGATGCGTTCCCGCGGCATCGTGCGTCACCGGTTACATCTCACGCCTGATACGAACCAGAGGTCACGTCACCGCCCCGCCCGGTCCAGTTGGTGTGGAAGAACTCGCCGCGTGGTCTGTCTACGCGCTCGTAGGTGTGGGCGCCAAAGTAGTCCCGCTGGGCCTGGAGCAGGTTAGCAGGCAGGCGCTCGTGGCGGTAACCGTCGAAAAAGACCAAAGCACTGGCCATCGCCGGCACTGGGATGCCCATCTCGACAGCTTTGGCGACGACGCGACGCCAACCCGCCTGTGCCGATTGGACCTGCCCCTTGAAATAAGGGTCGAGTAACAGGTTGGTCAGAGCCGGGTCCCGGTCAAAGGCCGCTTTGATTTTGTCCAGGAAGGCAGCCCGAATGATGCAGCCTTCGCGCCACATCAGAGCGATGCCACCGTAATTGAGGTTCCAGCCATACTCAGCCGCGGCTGCGCGAAACAGCATATAGCCCTGGGTATAAGAGATGATTTTAGAGGCGTACAGGGCTTCGCGGATGTCGGCAACAAAGGCATCCCTATCCCCGTCAAAGGTGGCGGAGGGACCAGTGAGCACCTTGGAGGCCGCGACGCGCTCCTCTTTGAGCGCGGACAAAAAGCGGCCAAAGACCGCTTCGCCGATCAATGTCAATGGTATGCCTGACTCCAGGGCGGAGACGGCCGTCCATTTGCCCGTCCCTTTCTGCCCCGCCGCGTCGAGTATTTTGTCCAGCAGAGCTTCACCGTCTTCATCCTTAAAAGCCAGGATGTCCGCCGTGATCTCGATCAAATAAGAATCCAGTTTGCCCTGGTTCCACGTGGTGAAAACCTGGCTCATTTCGTCGGGACTCATATCCAGGGCTGAGTGCATCAGATCGTAGGCTTCGGAGATGAGCTGCATGTCACCGTACTCGATGCCGTTGTGGACCATTTTTACGAAATGGCCCGCGCCATTCTCGCCCACCCAGTCACAGCAGGGAGTGCCATCCGCGACTTTGGCGGCGATAGATTGCAGGATGGTTTTAACGTGGGGCCAGGCTGGGGAAGAGCCACCGGGCATCAAGGATGGCCCATACCGTGCGCCTTCCTCGCCGCCAGAGACACCGCTGCCCACGAACAATAGTCCCTCTGACTCCAGGTGTGCTGTGCGGCGCATGGTATCCTTGTAAAAGGAGTTGCCGCCGTCGATGATGATGTCACCTTCCTCCAGGTGTGGGATAAGCTGCTCGATGAGCAGGTCCACTGGCTTGCCCGCCTTGACCATCAGCATCACCCGACGCGGCCGCTTGAGGTGACTCACCAGCTCCTCAATCGAGTGGGCGCCGATGACGCGGGTGCCCTGGGCGTTGCCGTTGATGAAATCGTCCACCTTGGAGGTCGTGCGATTGTACACTGCCACGGTAAAGCCGTGGTCGTTCATGTTTAGGACCAGGTTTTGGCCCATGACGGCCAATCCGATCAGGCCGATATCTGCCTTTCTTTTCATTTGTCACTCCTTTCCACTTCGGATAGTGCCTCTTTAGCGTGTTGTTATCGCTGTGTCCTAACCCAATTTCGGCTGTTGGTGAAATGCAATGACGCTTTTGAGTCTGGCTATTCCGATACATCTGTTAGCATTTTCAGGCCACCGACCACGTCTTCTCCCAGGTGGAAGTGAATCACCCGCCGGCCGGCGTCCAATAGTGCCTGCCGGTCGCCCAGTGCCTGGGCCATCTTTAGCACACCAAAGCTCATCGTCGCTTCCGGCGATCCCGCCTCGTCGGGGATGGGCGCGTCCCGCGGGTCGTCGGCGGTGAATTGGATAAAGAGGCCATTCCCGCCATCGCCCTTGTGTAGCTGGCCGGTGGAGTGCAGGAAGCGCGGCCCGTAGCCGACCGTCGTCGCCAGCTTGTAGCGGTCGCGCAGCCAGGTCCGCAGCGCGGACAATGCCTGGCTGGTCTCTGCGGTTGGTTGGACGTAAGCCTGCAAGGCGATATAGCTGCGTCCTGAGCTGCGTCCTGAGCTGCGTCCTGAACTGCGTCCTGAGCCTGTCGAAGGACCTGTCGAAGGACCGCCT
>CBFDAD010000052.1:0-8192 GCA_965602705.1 uncultured bacterium | reverse complement strand
GGTTACAAATTCATGATGGGAGAAGACAACTGGCTCCTCATCCGCTTCTCCGGCACCGAGCCCATCATCCGCGTCTACTGCGAGACCACCGATGAGGCGCTGGTGAAGCCACTGCTGGACGCCGGGCTAGAGCTGGCAGGACTCAAGGAAGAATGACCAGGAACAAGGGGCCACTCGGTCCGTCACCAAGCGATCACCCCTCCAGGCCCCGTGGCGAAGCGGCGCCGGATGCGTCGTCATTGATCGACACACATTGCCACCTGGACCTAAATCAGTTCGACGCCGACCGCGAGGCCGTCGTGGCCCGGGCGGTCGAGCAAGGTGTGACGGCCATCATCAATCCCGGCGTGGACCTGCGCAGCAGCCGCGCCGCCATCGCGCTTGCCGAGCGCTACGAGCCGGTGTACGTCGCCGTGGGGATCCACCCCACTTCAACCGACGAACTGGACGCGGAATCGCTCCGGGCGCTACGCGAGCTGGCTCAACACCCCAAGGTCGTGGCCATTGGCGAGATAGGGCTGGACTATTACTGGCCAGAACAGCCGGACCGCGAATGGCCCTGCGCGTCGCCAGAGACGCAGCGGCGGGCGTTCCGGCACCAGCTCGACCTGGCTGCCGAACTGGGCCTGCCGGTGATCGTCCACGACCGTGAGGCTCACACCGACGTGATGATAGGGCTGGAAGACTCGCCAGGTGTGACCGGTGTGCTACACTCCTTCTCCGGCGACCTGGCCCTGGCCGAGTGGGCCGTGGATCTGGGCTTTTACGTTGGCATTTCCGGGCCGGTGACGTTTAAGAACAACCGCGATATGCAACAGGTCGCCACACACATTGATTTTGAGCGCTTGCTGGTGGAAACCGACGCACCGTTCCTGGCGCCTCACCCTCACCGGGGAAAACGTAATGAACCCGCCTATGTGCGCTTGGTGGCACAGCAAGTAGCACAGTTGCGAAAATGTGATACCATTAGCGTAGCGCGGCAAACCACCGAGAACGTAAAAACGCTGTTCCAGCGGATAAGAGAACCTTAGAGGCGCCCGTTCTGGTCGCTCTCTTCAGAGGATGAGTCTTGAGCACAACCATCACCATTTTCAATCTAGTACAGGACGGTCTGGAGCGGGTAGAGCAAAAGATGCGAGAAACGCCCCATCTGGCGGGGAGGGGCGAGAGAAATCCACCACACCCGGTCCTTAAAGACGCCCTCGAATACCTGGTGTCCATCGGCGGCAAGCGCCTGCGCCCGGCCTTGACGCTGTTGGTCAGCCACATCTATCCTGCAGAGCCAGAGCGGGTCGTGTCTTTGGCCGCCGCCATAGAGCTGCTCCACACCGCCACGCTTGTTCACGACGATCTGATTGACGGCGCGCTGTTAAGAAGAGGGCATACTACCCTCAATGCGACCTGGACGCCTGCCGCAACCGTCCTCACCGGCGACTATTTCTTTGCCCGCGCCGCTGATCTGGCAGCCCAGACCAAAAGTATGCAAGTGATACGTCGCTTTTCCCATACGCTGATGGTGATTTGCAGTGGCGAGATCAAGCAGTTGTTTGACAAGCGCGCCGGTTTGAACCGTCAGGGGTACTATGACCGCATCTACGCCAAGACCGCCGCGCTCTTTGCCGCAGCGACCGAGTCGGCGGCCGTGCTGGGCAACGCACCCGAGTTGGCCGTGGCCGCGTTGCGCGAGTATGGCGAACAGTTGGGGATGGCTTTCCAAATCGTAGACGACGTGCTCGATTTTGTCGGCGAAGAGAGCAGTATAGGCAAACCTGCAGGTAGCGATTTACAATCAGGATTGATAACCCTGCCCGCCCTCTGGTTCTTGGAGCAGCACCAGGATCACGAGCTGCTGGCCAAGATTCTCGACAACGGACACCAAGACGATGCCGCGGTCCAAGAAACCATAAACATCATCCGCCAGTCAGGCGCCATTGAGGCCACGTTGGATGAAGCACGCCAGTTCATCCGGCGCAGCCAAGCCGCGCTAGAAATGCTTAGCCCCAGCGTATACCGCGATGCGCTCTGGGAATTGAGCGATTTCGTAGTGGAACGCAACCGGTGAGGCCTGATCTCTCCATCGTCATTGTCAACTGGAACGTGCGCGATCTCTTGCGGCGCTGCCTGATGTCGGCATTATCACCCCAGGCCGAGCAGACGCCCCCCTGCGACTCTGTGGAGATCATCGTCGTCGACAACGCCTCCACCGACGGCAGCGTCGATATGCTCCAGGCCGAGTTTCCCCAGTTGACCCTCGTAGCTAACGCTGACAATCGCGGTTTTCCCGCCGCCAACAATCAGGGGATCGCAGCCGCCCAGGGACGCTACGTGTTGGCGCTAAACCCCGACACAGAGATACTGGGCGACGCCCTGGCGACCCTGGTTCGCTACATGGATGCCCATCCCGACGTCGGCATCGTCGGTCCCCAGCTACTCAACCCTGACGGCAGTGTGCAGTCATCTCGCCGCCGCTTTCCCACCCTGCCCATCCTTTTCCTGGAGAGCACCTGGTTAGCAGCCCTGGCTCCCCGCGCGCTGCGCCGCTACTACTTCCTCGATCAGCCTGACGACATCACGCTCGACGTAGACTGGATCACAGGCGCGGCGATGCTGGCCCGGCGCGAGGCTGTCCAACAAGTCGGTGGGATGGACGAAGGCTTTTTCATGTACTCGGAGGAATTGGACTGGTGCCGCCGGGTCAAGGCCGCCGGCTGGCGCGTGGTCTATCATCCGGCGGCGCAGATCATCCACTACGTAGGCAAGAGCAGCGAGCAAGCGGTGCCCAGTCGCCACATCAACTTTCAGCGCAGCAAGGTGCGTTATGCCCGCAAATACCACGGTCCCAGGGTGGCGACGGCGTTACGTCTTTACCTATTGGGGCTATACACCTGGCAGTTGGGCTTAGAACTGCTCAAGGGAGCCATCGGGCACAAACGTTCGCTGCGCTGGCAACGGGTCAAGGCCTACTGGCAGGTGTTGAAGAGCGGGTTGTGAGCCACTCGCTGCCGCCGGCGGCTTACCCGTACCGCCTCACCGCCTCCAGAAAGGCCGCGATGTTCTCCGAGGGAATGTCGGGTTCGTCAATGTCGTAGGCCGGACACAAGACCAGCCCAGCCCGCCCCAGTGTCTCAATCCGCCCCTTGACCACGCGCCGAATCTCCTCTGGCTTACCGAAACTGAAAGTCGTTTGGCAGCCCACCGTGCCCCACAATGCCAGGCGCGAGCCGTAGCTCTGCCGGATCCGTACCGCGTCCATGTGCTCCGGCTGTAGCGGGTTCAAGGCGTTCACACCGATCTCGATCAAATCGCCGACGATGGGCTCGATAAAGCCATCGCTGTGGTACAGCACGCGCAGCTCAGGCTGAATAGCCCGCGCCGCAGCGATGATCTGGGCCATGCGTGGCTTGAAAAATCGACGCCACATCGCTGGGCTGATGAACATAGTGCCGGGCATCCCCACGTCGTCATCCAAGGATAGCACGTCTACGCCAACGGCGGCCAACGCCTCAGCGTTGCGCTGGGCTAGTGCCGTCAACCGATCCAGCAAAAAGTCGGCCCATGCTGGACGTTCCAACATGTCCAGCAGGAAATTCTCCAGGCCGCGTAACCGCCAGGCAGCCTCAAACAGCTCGCCGCCCAGGTGAGGCAGGTTACCGGCCACGGCCATGCCGCGCGCCTGGCAGGCCTTTACCTCACGGCTCAAACTATCAACGCGGTATGGGCTGCTGGTGTCGGGGAAGGGAAAAGCCTGCAGCTCCTCAAACGTTCGCACGTGGCTCAGCGGATTGCGTCGCGTTGGTGTTTCGGGGTGATAGTCCCAGCGGGCATAGTTCAACGCTTGAAGGGCCGTGCCCAGACGCGTGTCGTAACCGAAAGCGGCAATGCGCCCACGTAGCGCCGTCTCTTCCGGAGAGATGGGGAATCGGACGAAATGCACATCCACCAGGTTATCCCGAAATGCGCCGGACGGGACGATATGCTCCAGGTTCACGGCGTAGAAAGCGAGTGCACAGGGAACGCGGTCGGGTGTCTCGCCATCCAATGCGGTGAGCAGGCGTTCGCGAGAATTCATGTCTCCCTCCAACTGATCACAAATGCGCCTTGACCGTCTTGGCCACATTATAGGGAATGCCGGGCACGGCGGCTATTTCTTCGACGGTAGCCGCGCGAATCGCCTCAATACTGCCAAAGTGCTTCAAAAGCGCCTTGCGACGCGCCGGGCCGACGCCGGACACCCGGTCCAGTTGCGAGGCAATCCCTATCTTACGCCGGCGCGAGCGATGGCTGGTGATGGCAAAGCGGTGCGCCTCGTCGCGGACGCGCTGCACCAGGTAAAGCCCTTGGGAGCGGGGTGACAGAAGTATAGGGTCCTTACGCCCTGCCAGGAAGAGCTCCTCGTGTTGCTTGGCCAACCCCGCGACCGGTACCTGACCGAACAGATCAAATGCCTTCAACACCTCAACCGCAACGTTGAGCTGGCCCTTGCCGCCATCCACTAGCAGCAGATCGGGCAGCAAAGTCCACGCGGCCTGTTTCCTGGCCTTGTCGCCCGGTTCTGCAGCGTTGTGTCCCGCCAGTTCGCCCTTGCTGGCTTCTTGCCAGCGCTTGAACCGCCGCGTCAACACCTCGCGCATACTGGCATAGTCGTCCGGCTCCCCCTGCACCGATTGCACGTTGAAGCGGCGATAGTCACTCTTGCGCGGCACGCCGTGGACAAAGACGACCATGCTGCCGACGGTGGCGCTACCCTGGGTGGTCGAGATGTCATAACACTCGACGCGGGTAGGGGGCACCGGCAGGTCGAGTGCCTCTTGCAACTCGGCCATGGCCTGTTCATGCTTGTGCCGGTCGGCCTGCCACTGGGCGCGCAAACTGACCAGCGTCTCGGTGGCGTTTTCAGCGGCCATGTGTACCAGGTCCCGCTTGTGGCCCCGCCGTGGCACCGTTAGCATCACCTTGGTGCCACGTTTTTGCCTCAGCCACTGCTCGATGATGAACGCCTCCTCGATCTGAGACGGCAACAGCACCTCGGGCGGCACATAGGCCGCGTCTTCGTAGAACTGCTTGACAAAGGAGGTCATAATCGCCTGCTCGTCTGCATCTTCAGCGCCATCGAGTACAAAGTACTCCCGCCCCAGCAACTTGCCACCGCGGATGAAAAACACCTGCACACAGGTGTCGCCGTCCTGGCGGGCAACGGCGATCACATCCTGGTCGGCCTGGGCCGCTGAGACGATCTTTTGTTTCTGCACGATGTGCGCGATCGCTCTCAGTTGGTCACGGATAGTCGCCGCCATCTCAAAGTCTAGCGCTTCGGCAGCAACCCGCATCCGGGCCTCCAGGGCATCTACTACGGAATCGGTTTTACCCTGCAAGAACTTGATCAGGTCTCCAATCGTCTCCCGATAGTCCTCACGACTCACCGCGCCGATGCACGGACCGCCGCACAGCTTGATGTCGTAGTAAAGGCAGGCGCGCCGGTCCTGACCCGTGATCACCCGGTCACAGGTCAGATAAGGAAAGACCTTGCGCAAAGTGTCGAGCGTCTGGCGGACCGCCAGCGACGAAGTAAAAGGGCCAAAATAGCGCGCCCCATCTCGTTCCATGCGACGCGTAATCGTCACCTTGGGGTAATCATCCTGCCAATGAACTTTGATATAGGGATAGCGTTTATCGTCCTTGAGACGGACATTGTAACGCGGCCGGTGCTTTTTGATCAGATTGGCCTCGAGGATGAGGGCTTCCAACTCGCTGTCGGTGACGATGAACTCGATACGATCAATATCGCCCACCAGCCGCGCCGTCTTGGATCCAGCTTCCATCGCATTGGCGTGAAAATAAGAGCGTACACGGGCGCGAAGGTTGATGGCCTTGCCGACGTAAATTACCCGGCCGGCTCGATCGTACATCAAGTAGCAGCCGGGCCGGGTCGGCAGGTTCTTGAGGAACTCTTGAAAGTGCTCCGGCGCAGACATAGGAAGATTTTAGCACGTTCGTTCGCTGGGGTCAATGGAAACGGAGCACCCTGGCTTGTGCCAGAGACCAATTAGGATATAATCGCGACATTATGCGTAAAACCATCCTGCTATTGACGTTGACCATCTTGCTCGCCGGTGTGGGGGGCTGGCTCGCCCGCGACGCCGTCCACGACTGGCTGTTTAACCTGACCGGCGAGAGCGAGACGTTACCCCAGGTGCGGGGCTTTTTCCAGTATCTCTCCAATTATACCCGGCCTGCTCCTCAGACCGACGATTTTGCCGTCGTCGCCCACGCCGGGGTCAACCCCTTTGGCGTTAACACCATTCTGCAAGAGGAGGTTGAGCCAGTCAAGCGCGAGCGCCAGCTGCAGATGCTGTACGAGGCCGGCTTCCGCTGGATCCGCCAGGAGTTTACCTGGGAAGACATTGAAATTCACGGCAAGGGGGACTTTGAAGACCGGCGTCACGACCCGCCCCGCTCAGCCTGGGACAAGTACGACCACATCGTGGATCTGGCGGGGCAATATGACATCCAAATCATCGCCCGGCTCAGCAACCCGCCCGCCTGGACCCGCGCCCTGACCGACACCATCGGCACGCGCGCCCCACCCGACGACCTTGGCGACTATGGCGATTTTGTAGAGACGGTAGTGCGGCGTTACCAGGGCCGGATCCGCTACTACCAGTTGTGGAACGAACCCAACATCTACCCCGAGTGGGGCGAACAGCAGGTAGACCCGGCGGGCTATACCGCATTACTATGCGAAGGATACCGCCGCGCCAAGGCGGTGGACCCGGACGTCGTCATCCTCAGCGGTGCCCTGGCCCAGACCATTGACCTCAGTGGGCGCGACTTTAACGACCTGCTCTTTCTACAGCAGATGTACGATGCTGGCGCTGGCGACTGCTTTGACGTCCTGACCACCAACGCCTACCTGCTGTGGTCGGCCCCCACCGATCACCGCATGCGGCCACTGGTCATCAACTACGGGCGCACCGAATACATCCGCGACGTGATGGTGCGCAACGGCGATGCCCACAAGCCAATCTGGATCAGCGAGATGAACAGCAACGCCGTGCCGGTCGGGCCAGCCGCTGAGGGCATCGACGCCTGGGGAGCTTACGGACAAGTCTCGCTCGAGACCCAGGCCGCCTGGGCGCCACTGGCCTATCAGCGGGCACAAGCGGAATGGCCCTACGTCGGCGTGGTCAATTTTTGGTTTTTCAAACCCGCCAGCGACGCCGACGTCAATCAGGCCTACTATTACTTTCGCATGCTTGACCCTGACTTTACCCCGCTACCGGTGTACGACGCGATGAAAGCCTATGCCAACCAGCCGCCCCGTATGTACCCTGGCATCCATCAGGAAGACCACTGGGCAGTGACGTGGCAAGGCCAGTGGTTCGACCGCGACGACGACGGGGCAATGTTGGGCCACTACCGGTTAGCTGGTCAGGACGCGTCCGCCCGCGTCTGCGTGGAAGGAGATCATTTCGAGACGGTGCACGTGCCGGGAGCGGATCAAAAGGCACGGCTCACCATCGAGAAAGAGGACGACGGATGCCTGTCCCTACGCGCTGAGGCGGGCGTTACCGTCGATGGCTTTATCGTGCGGCGCAGCACGAACAATCTATGGAAATGGCTGCTGGTCGCGCTGGTCGGCGTCATCACCCTTGGCTGGGGAGTGCAGCGCTGGCGGCGCTGACGCTGACCCACTCGCACCGCCCCGCGTAGCAAGTGCGTGCGATAGCGGGTAACCAACCGCCCCCTCTCAAGTCACTGAGGCCTCGCAAAAGTACCTCCTGCTCCTGCGTGTTCGCCTAGAAATCACCCCACTTGACTCGATCCACCACTTTGGGATTCATACAGCATTCTAACGCGACTTTTACAGCGTCTTTACATTTGCATGTTAAAAAAGAGTAGCGCTGCTGGAGGCGGATTTGGGTTTTTGGACACTGTACTGAGATAGGACGACATACATGAAGGCATTGATACTCGCAGCAGGTGAAGGAACCCGCCTGCGCCCGCTTACAAATGACCGCCCCAAGCCAATGTTACCAGTAGGGGACGTGCCCTTGTTAGAACAGATCGTGTTGCTACTCAAACAACACGGCGTCACACAGATCGCTATCAATTTACATTACAGACCGTGGTCGATAGTACATCACCTGGGCCATGGGCGACGTGCTGTCCGAGACGTCCACTTCCTTCAACCT